>JADLFO010000290.1 GCA_020845455.1 Caldilineaceae bacterium | reverse complement strand
GATGGGCGATTTTGGCGGCGCAGGGCTGGGCGGGGACGATCTGGAAGGCTGAGCCGCCGCGTAGACAGCCGCCACCCGGCAGAAAGGCAGAGGCGATGGCGCTTTTGGTGCTTGGCTACCCGAGCCTGGATGCGGCAGACTATCGCCGCATCCAGGCCTTCCGCGCCGACCACGACCCGCAGTTTCGCATCATCGCACCCCATTTCACGCTGGTTCACCCGGTGGAAAATGTGGCGGAAGAGAGACTCACCGCCCATGTGCGCCGGATCGCCAAGGCGCAGCCCAAGATCAACTTTGTGCTGCGCAGCGCCAAGTTCTTTCCCGCGTACCCAGGAGAAGGGGAGGCGTTTATTTTTCTGATCCCCGACGAGGGCAGCGCGGCGCTGATCCAACTGCATGACCAGCTTTACAGCGGTCTGTTGACCGAGCATCTGCGTGCCGACAGGCCGTTTGGGCCGCATATCACGATTGGCCGCAGCGCCGACCCCGACACAGGCCGGCAGATCGTCGCCGAGCTAAACCGCGAGCCGGTTGCTATGCGAGGCACAATTGGGCGCTTGACGGTGTCCCGCTATATCAACGGGCTGATCACGAATCTGGTCGAAGCGCCGCTCCTGGGGTAGAGCCACAAGATAGCATCGATGCGGTTTTCTAGCCGCACAGCAGGAAAACCGCATCGACCATCAAGGGAGTTGTATGAAGGTGATCCGGACGTTTGATTCAGTGGCCAACCTCGCCGAGCGTTTTGGTGACGAGGTCTTTCAGGATATTTCGAGCGAGGCGCTCTACGTCTATCACAAGACTGACAACAGTTGGTATCAATACCGCTGGGTGTCGGGCCGGCGCGAGATCGTGCTGGTGGGCCGGCACAGCGGGGAACTGCCACTGGTGGTGCAGGTCTATCCGTAGGATGCGCTCGATGTGCGGCTGGTTAGTATGACAAACACAACGCCACCATGGCTACACCTTTTCAAAGTGGTCCACGTTGAGGACAAAGATGGTCGCGCCGCCCATGCGCTTTTCCACCGGCGTGGGGATGTGAACTTCGCCCGGCTCCATGACCGGGGGCAGCGGGGTCACATATTGAATGCGGTCGGGGCAGCTTTCGCGGATGATGCTCAACACCTCCTCGACCTTGGCGTCGTCCACGCCGCAGAAGACGGTGGTGTTGCCGATGCGCAGAAAGCCGCCGGAAGAAGCCGTGACCGTGGCCGAGAAGCCGCGGCGCGACAGGCGATCCAGCAGGTTGCGGCTGTCGTCACTGTTGATGATCGCCATGACGAGCTTCATCGCAAAGATCCCTCCATACTGCCGTCTTTATGGCTGATGATCGGGCGCGGGGCGGGGCGGTAAACAGAGCAAGGTGGTCTGCACGCGCTGCATGATCTCGCCGTGGATGGCGTCGATGGATCGGCCGGCGTCGATCACCAGCCAGCGCTGCGCTTCGGCAGCGGCCAGCGCCAAATAGCCTTGACGCACGGCCTGGTGATAGGCCAGCGTCTTTTCCTCCATGCGGTTCCACTCGTCCGCCGCGCCGGCCTGTTTGCGCCGCAGCCCTTCGCGCACGTCGATATCCAAATAGATGGTCAGGTCGGGCGTCAGTCCGCCGGTGGCATAGGCCCCCAGCCGGCGTAGGTCGTCGAGCGACTGGCCGTGCCCATAGCCCTGATAGGCCAGGGTGCTGTCGGCATAGCGGTCGCACAGCACGATCTGCCCGGCCTGCAGCGCGGGCCGGATCACCTGGTCGACGATCTGGGCGCGCGCGGCGTTGAAGAGCAGCGTCTCGGCGCGCGGACTCATCTCCGTGTGCCGGCGGTCGAGCAGGATGGCGCGCACGGCATTGCCGATGGGCGTGCCGCCCGGTTCGCGCGTGCTGGTGACGCGCGAACCGGAGCGTTCCAGGGCCTCGGCCAGCAGCCGAATCTGGGTCGATTTGCCGCTGCCTTCGGGTCCTTCAAAGGTGATGAAGGACGCCACAGCTACTTGCGAAAGATGCGTACACGCCGGAACGGTTCACGGCCATAGCTATGGCTCACCAGGTTCGCGGCGCGGGCGAGTTGATGCTGCTGGCTGCGGATCGCCGCCGAGCGCGGCTGCAACTCGGCGTCGGGCGCGCCGTTCAACACACGCTGGATGCCCTCCTGCGTCTCACGCATGGCTTCGGTAAAGACATCCACCGGCTCGCTGGGGATGTGATAGATGTTCGCCAAACACTGCTCCATCTGGGTGACGGTGTTGCTGCGCAAGATGTAGATCGGAATATTGCGCCGCTCGGCGTCGGCCAAGGGCTGCGGCTGCTGGCGATAGTAATTCTTGAGCGTCATCACCAGGTCGGCGTCGCTCAGGCTGTCCACGATCTGAATGGGCACGTTGAGCGAGGCCGCGGCGGCGCGCAGCCGGTTTTGACCGATGCCATAGGGCAGAATGCGCAGCAGCTTACGGTTACCGCCCTCGGCGCTGCCTTCGACACCACCTGCCTCCGCCGCAAAGCGGTCGGAGGCGCGCTCCTCGAACTGGCCGACGCTGCTCCAGTCCAGTTCTGCCGGCTCGCTGCGCCGTGTCTCGCCTATCAGGCTTAGGCTGCGGCTGCTGGGGCCGGTGTTGGAGCCGGCGGGGCCGTTGTCGCCCCACTCGCGCTCGCGGCGCTTGCGCCCACGCTCATAGCCGTTAGCGTCGGCGAACTGGCCCAAGCGCCCGGTCTCGCTGCCGCGCTGGATATGCACATCGCCCGCGTCGTCCAGATAGCGCACCTCCGGCGTCAGGGCGCGGCCGCGCAGCAGCGCATCCACCGAGGCGGCCACGTCATGGTGGATCGCCATGCGCTGGCGGTCTTGGATCTCGATCAGCACGCTGAAGGTGGGGGGAGCCTTGCGCTCCAACACGCTCTTCTGCGTGCCGCGGCGGCGCGCCTCCTCATCCGACAGCGTGACCGACTCGATCCCGCCCACCAGATCGCTCAGGGTGGGGTTCATGAGCAGGTTTTCCAGCGAATTGCCGTGCGCCGTGCCGATCAACTGCACCCCGCGCTCGGCGATGGTGCGGGCGGCGACGGCCTCCAGTTCGCGGCCGATCTCGTCGATGATGATCACCTGCGGCATGTGGTTTTCCACCGCCTCGATCATCACCTCATGCTGCAGCGCCGGTTCCGGCACCTGCATCCGCCGCGAGCGGCCAATCGCCGGGTGCGGGATATCGCCATCGCCGGCGATCTCATTGCTGGTATCGACAATGATCACGCGCTTTTGATCGCCGCGCACGCGTGCCGCTTCGCGCAGCAGCGTCGTCTTGCCCACGCCGGGCCGGCCCAAAAGCAGGATGCTTTTGTCGCTCATGACGATGTCTTTGATGATGTCGATCGTGCCATAGACGGCGCGGCCCACCCGGCAGGTCAAACCGATCACATCCCCGCGCCGGTTGCGGATGGCAGAGATACGATGCAGCGTGCGCTCGATGCCGGCGCGGTTATCTGCGCCAAAACTGCCGATCTGGCTGATGACCGACTGGAGGTCTTCATTCGTGACCTCGGTATCGCTCAGATAGATCTCGCCTTGGGTATAGCGCGCCTCAGGCAAACGCCCCAGGTCCATGACCACCTCGATCAGGTCAGGGGTGCGGTCTTCGTGCGCCAAGGCCGCGCGAATGCGTTCCGGCAAGATAGCCAACAGCAGGTCAAGATCATCGGTGATCTGTAGAGTTGTCATAGTCGCGTCTTCGGCGAAACGTGGATCGGTCTGAGAATCGGCCTGACGACCGTCGGTATTTTCGAACGTCTTCGATAGCAAGTCTACTTGTGTCATGCGGTCTAGGTATTGGTCCTTGAATAGGTTCGGACGCTTGTTTCCCCAATCGGCGCATCCGCGCCGTGCCTAGTTCCTCGCCTCCCGGCGCACCATTTCAGGCCTCAGCCTCATGTCTCAGCTCCCTGCGCCGGCAGGTATTATGTATACTTAGACGTCTGGTGACGCCGTTTTGTTCCTGGTAGCCCATGTCACACCTCCTACTGCCCCAGACTGGGGCTGGTCACTCGGCCACCCGTTGGGGTGGACACGCGCGCGACTTGATGCCGCAAACTGCCGCTGCGCCACGCTCCCGTGCGGACAGTCTCCCGTGGTCGCAGCCGGATGCTGTGCGGCGCGGGGACCGTGAAATGGGCCGGGGCCACACGGCGGGCATGCTCCAGCGCGGGCAGCGCGTCGAGCGCCGCCTCGCGCACCCACTGCACCACCGGCTTGACCATCTTGGCGCGATCGGTGAAGGGGGCAAAGCCATAGTCGGACAAGATAGCGCCCAGCCCGCCGTGATAATCGCACACGCCGACATAGATCGGCTGGGTGATCGCCCGCCGCCAGATCACATGCAGCGCATGGCGCAGCAGCGTGTGGATCACCTGCGGGTTGGGGTCATAGAGGTCGGCCCAAGGCTGGAGCCAATAGCCGCGTGGCCCCTGGACAATCTGCACCGCACCGACGATGTCACCACGCCGCTCCATGACAAAACGGTCGACCGTGCCGGGCTGCCACCACTCTGAGATCGGCGGCTTGACGGCCTGGTCGCCTTGTCCCGTGTGCATCCCCTCGGCAAGCTGCACCGCCTCTGGCACGGTGCGCGCATAGAGCTGCTGCAGGGGCCACTCGTCGAGCGGACCCTGCGGGCGTATCTCGGCGCTGCTCTGCCCGCTGGGAACCAACGCGTCAAACGCGTTCAAGCGCCAGATGGTCTGGCGCGTGTAGGTACGAAAGCCGACATGGCTGAAGGTGTGGACGGGCAGGGGTTGGTCGGGAACGTCTACATAGATGCGGGCAATCTGCTGGTGTGTCGCCTCAGCATGATAGTGGGCCAGCAGCTTCTCCCAAATCGCGGGGTGGCCGCGGGGCGTATCCAGCCCCGGCGCAAGCCGCACGATCTCGACTTCGGGCCGCCCCGGACGTTTTTGTACTTGTAAAAACCCGTTGCCCACAAGCCCATGCCCTTGTTGGTTGAGGACATAGGTCGCAACCCTGGCATCGTTCCAGGGGACAACGGCCGTGAGCGAAGCCCAGGATGCCGACTGCGGCTGTAACAAAGACTGAACGATATTCAGCTTTGTCGCCTGGCTGCCCAAACGCTGGATCAAAAAAATGTCACTGAGTTGAAACGGACGAATCACCGACTGGTCAGCTCCTTGGAAGGAGAGGCGTCGCCGCCTTGTGATTCCGTACTGTTAACATACCTTCCACGCCCCCTATTGTACTGCAATTGATGACGGTTGACAAGTAAGGGGAGACACACAGTTTTATGTTAAGATAATGACGCCGACTGTCCCGGCGTAGAGCAGGACCACACCGGCAAACAGGTCAGCAGCCTGCCGATTCTTGGCAGCAATCGTCGAAAGCTGGGGATAACTCTGGGGATAACTCGCGCGACTGTGGATATTGTCTAGTTGGGCGGACAATTTTACCGCAAAGAACACAAAGCACGCAGAGTCCAGAGAGCAGAGAAAAATAAGACTCGAATCGTGCCGCTCGCTGCCCTATACCAACTTCCTTTTGCTTGCTTTTCTGATTCCGGTCTTCTCTGCTTCTGATCTTTGCGAACCCTGCGTGCTTTGCGGTTATTTTCTACTGCAGCGTCCGCACCAGCACCGGCACGGAGAGGCCGATGGGCCGAAAGCCAAAGCCGAGATAGAGTTTTTGCGAACGCTGGTTGGTGGTCTGGGTGTTGAGCACCAGCCGGTCAAACTCCTGCGCTGCATAGCTGATGCTGTCGCCCAAAAGCGTGCGCCCCACCCCGCGCCCCTGATAATCAGGATGCACCGCCAGCCGCGCCAGTTGCGCCTCGCTGCGGCTGTTGGCGCAGACCGCGGTATAGCCTGCCAAGACGCCCTCCCACCAGGCAAGCTGCACCCGGCAGCGCATCAACATCTCCAGGAGGTCTTTTGGCCCAAAGTGCCACAGCGGCGCAAAGGCCCCTGCATCCAGCCGGGCCAGGTCGGCCAAATAGTCGGGATGGCCTGGGGTGATCTGCACCTGCGGCGGGCCGGGCGGCAGCGCCGCCGCGCGCTGTGGCAGCCGGTCCAGTTCAAAAAACTGCACCCGTTCCACCTCGGCGAAGCCGTTCTCGGTCAGCGTCTGGTGAACCCAGACCTCGGCGCCATAGCAGATCATCTGCACGCCCGGCACGGCGCCGGCCAACTGTTCTTGCACCGGTCCCAACAGCGCCTGCAGCGCGGGGCCGGGGCGCATAGGACGCTGCACGGCCAGGGCACGCACATAGGCGCGCGTCGGCGCTGCGGCGGGCAGCGTGGCCGGGCGATCCTCCTGCTGCACCCCGAAAAACCCCCACAGCTTGCCCTGCTCTTGGCCCAGCGTGCTGTGCGTCTGCGCCAAGAGCACGCTGAGGTCTTCCGCGCCGATATCCAAATAACAGTAGGCCGCGGTCTGGAGCAGACGGCGCACAGGGTTGAGATCGGCTGGGGTGGCGGCGGCGATAGACATAGATCGGTCGAGTTGTATTGTATATTCCGGACGGCGCTGCCCGCGCTCTAGTCGGGGTGCGCCGTATTCTCTGAGGTGCAGACCGCACCTGATCCTCTAGGGCGCAGACAGCGCCCGGCGGTTGCCATAGACCTGTTCGTAATACTGTTTGAACTCGCCGCTGCGGATCGGTTCCCACCACCAGCGGTTGTCGACATACCAGCGCACGGTGGCGCGGATCGCCTCTTCGTGCGTATAGTCCGGCTCCCAGCCCAGTTCCATAAGCTTATGCACGTCGAGACAGTAGCGCCGGTCGTGGCCCAGACGGTCTTCGACATGGCGGATCAGGCTCGCCGGTTTGCCCAACTCGTCGAGCAAGATCTCGACCATCGCCAGGTTGGTCATCTCCGTGCCCGTGCCCACGTTGTAGGTCTCGCCGATGACCCCTTTGCGCAAGATCAGGTCGATGGCCTGGCAATGGTCGAGCACAAACTGATAGTCGCGGCGCTGCTGCCCGTCGCCATAGACCGGCAGCAGCTGGTCGTTGAGGGCGTTGGTCACAAAGAGCGGCACAACCTTTTCAGGATATTGATAGGGGCCGATATTGTTGGCCCCACGGCTGATGGTGATGGGCAGGTTGTAAGTGATGAAATAGGCGTTGACCAGATGGTCGCCCCCGGCCTTGCTGGCGGCATAGGGGCTGCGCGGGGCCAGGCGGTCGCTCTCTAGGCTGCGGTGGTCGCCTTCGATATGCCCATAGACCTCGTCGGTGCTGATCTGGTGATAGCGCAGGTTGCCCGCCCGGCGCGCCGCCTCCAACAGCACATAGGTCCCGTAGATGTCGGTCTGGATAAAGGCGTCCGGGTCTAGGATGCTGCGGTCGACATGGGTCTCGGCGGCGAAGTTGACGATGGTGTCCACGCCACGCTCGGCGATCACCTCGGCCACGCGGCCCGCATCGCAGATGTCGCCCTGGCGGAAGGCATAGCGGTCGCCAAAGGCCGCGGCCACGTCCTGCAAATTCTCCAGCCGCCCGGCATAGGTCAGCTTATCATAGACCGTGATGCGCAGGTCGGAATGGCGCCCCAGCATCCAACGTACAAAGTTCGACCCGATAAACCCGGCCCCGCCGGTCACAAGAACATGTTGCATGTGTCAATCCTTATGTAAACCACTCACAGGTTCGGGCAGACCTGACGGATCACCTCCGTCACATATTCGATCTCGCCCAACGAGAGTGACGACGCCGACGGCAGATAGAAGCCGTCACGGCAAAGCTGCTCGGCTATGGGGTAGCGCTGGCCCTTGAATGCCTGCCAATAGACCGGCTGGCAGTGCATCGGGATAAAAAAGGTGCGCGTCTCGATGCCGTGGTCGGCCAGGGCGCGGCGCAGTTCATCGCGGCTCATGCCGTAGGCGGCGCGGTCCACCAGAATGCCGTACATCCAATAGACATTTTTGGCCCACTCGGCCTGGGGCGGCGTGGTGATGCCGGGGATGTCGCGCAGCCGGCGCGTATACTCGGCGGCGTTGCGGCGGCGCGCCGCCACAAAGCTTTCCAACTGCTCCACCTGCGCCAGCCCCACCGCGGCCTGGAGATTGGTCATGCGATAGTTGAAGCCCACAAACTTGTGCCAAAAGTGGCGCTCACTGCTGAAGGCATGGTCGCGCAGATTCCAGGCCAACTGTGCGATCTCGCGGTTGTCGGTCGTGATCATCCCCCCCTCGCCGGTGGTGATGATCTTGTTGCCATAGAAGCTGAAGCTGGCGGCGTCGCCCAGGCTGCCGCAGCGGCGGCCCTTGTATTCCGCGCCGTGCGACTCGGCGGCATCCTCGATCACGGTGATGCCATGCTGCCGGGCCAGCGCCATCAGCGGGTCCATATCGACCGGGTGTCCGTAGATATGTACAGGCACAATCGCCTTGGTGCGCGGGGTGATCTTCGCCGCGACCTGCGCCACATCCATCTGCCAGCAGTCGAGTTCGTTGTCCACCAGCACCGGCGTCGCGCCGCAGTAGGCCACGGCGTTGATGGTGGCGATCATGGTGAAGGTGGGCAGGATCACCTCATCACCCGGTTCCAGCCCCAGCGTGGCGATGGCGAGATGCAGCGCTACCGTGCCGTTGGCGCAGGCGATGCCATAGCGCGTATGGCAGGCTTCGGCGAAGCGCGCCTCGAATTCGCGGATAAAGCTGCCCGCCGACGAAATCCAGTTGGTCTCGACGGCCTGCTGCACATATTTTAGCTCGTTGCCGCTGAGGGTTGGTTCACACACGGGGATGATGGCGCGGCGGGTCGTCTCTTCAAAGGCCGGGATGGCGCGATAACGCACCTTGACTTCAGGGTCGGCCGCGGGAATAATCGCGGCCAGGTCGCCCATTTCCTCCAGCGAGAGTTCGGCAGGTTTGAGCATCGTCTATCCTCCACAGGCTGCACGCGCAGACGCGCTTGAGAATTCTATCACTATTGGGAAATTTAACCGCAAAGCACGCAAAGGGCAGAGAAGAGGTAGCCAATGGGCAGTACGGACACGATAGTTCGTGTCCGTACCCCGCTCCCTGCCCCTCATTCTCTACTCCCTTCTCCTTTGCGACTTTGCGGTGAATCTTCTCACCTGCCAGATCGTCGCCACATACTTGCGGCCTTTGGCCAGGTAGTCCCACAGATGTGCGCCGGTCTTGCTTTCGCCTGCCGTGCGCGGCACACAGCGATAGGGAACTTCGACCACGCCATAGCTGTGGCGCAAGGCGCGGCCCAAGAGGTCGATGCAGTATTCGCCATAGTCGCCGCGCAGCCGGATCGTCTGCAGCACCGGCGCACGCGCCGCGATAAAACCGCTGGTGTAGTCATGCACCTGGGGGCCGATCAGCAGCACGCCGGCTGCGTTGATGATCCAACTCAGCGTGCGCGCCATGCGGCCATGCGCCACGTCTGCCCCGCCCGCAACCCAACGCGAGCCGACCGCCACATCGGCGCCGCCCAGCACTGCCTGCACCAGACGGGGCACATCCTCCGGCGGCATCGAGAGATCACAGTCCATCCAGGTCACGATCGCCGCGCCAAAGGTGTGGATCGCGGTGTCAATGCCGCGCTGGATGGCGGAGGTCAGCCCCTTCTCGGCTGTGCGGCGCACCAACGCCACGCGCGTCGTGTCTGGCGTGTTGTGGCGCGCCATCAGCGATTCCACCACTTGCCAAGTGCCGTCGGGCGAATCGTCGTCCACCACCAGAACTACATGGGGTGTAATGGCGTTCGCCAGCACACCTTCGACCAGCGGGCCGATATTGTCACGCTCGTTATAGGTAGGCAGCACCGTACAGACCAGCGTCTCCGTCACGTCATCTCTCTCCGAAAATTCACCGCCGGCGCCACTTGTGGCGCGCAAAGGGCGCAAAGGCCAGAGGAAGGACGGTAGGCAGCAGTATGGCACGTTCTTCCCCACTGCCTACTGCCCTCTTCTTCTCCGCCAACGCCCAGAGGCTCAACCCTACGGGCAGATCGGCGTGGCGCAGGAGGCGCGCTTCGAGCGCCAGCGCCGCGGCCAGCAGCCGGTTGGCCGTGGGGCTGCGATAGAGGCCAGGGCCCCAGGGCAGCAGCCGCCAGCGCTGCAACAGCCGCAACCCCGCCACCGGCGCGCCCAACAGGCAATTGGCATAGGTGATGCGGCGCACGGTTAAGCCCTGGTCGCACAGCAGCCGGGCCAACTCGCGGCGTGTATAGCGGCGTCCGGTATGAAAGGCGTAGTCATGCGCGCCATAGAGCCAGGGATGCGCGCTCACACGCAGCAGCAGTGCGCCGCCCGGCTGCAGCACGCGGCAGCTTTCGGCCAGCGCCGTGGCCATCTCCACCCCTTCTTGGTCAAACACATCCAGCGCCAGCACAAGCGCAAAGCGATCCGCCGCATAGGGCAGGCTGTGCAGCGTGGCCTGGGCCAGCCGCGCGTGCGGCGCTGTGCGACGGGCGTGGACGAGCGCCAGCGGATGCAGGTCTACGCCCAGCACGGCGCGCCGCGGCCAGCGCGCGTGGAGGATGTCCAGCACCTGCCCGCCGCCGCAACCGATCTCCAAGGCTGGGCCGGCAGGCAGCGTCGGCCCGGCGAGCAGCGCCTGGGTCACGCCGCGCATGCCGCGGCTCCAGCCCGCGCTGGAGACTGCCTCGTAGAGCGTGGGCAGCATCGGCGCAGCGATCAGGCCGGCGGGCGGCATCGGGTTCCTATCGCCTTCCGGCAACCGTCACATGGCCCAGATCGACGCCCGGCCCTTCGGCGGGCAGCCGCGTGCCGTCCGGCAGATAGAGACCGGCGCGCAGCACATAGTCGCCGGGCGGCAGGCCGGCGGGCAGGCTGATCTGATATTCGTCCAACACGCGCCAGCCGGGCTGCCAGCGCGTCGTGGGCAGGCTGCCGCCGCCAGGCGGGCTGTCGTAGCCGGCGACGACCGTCCCGCCGCCGTCCACAACATGCGTAAAGACCGTCCAATTGGCGGCGGGGGCCGAGTCGACCAACCAGTGCAGTTGCAGATAGAGAATTTCCCCAGTCTGCGGCGCTTGGGGAGACACGTCATAGCCCGCCAAGGTGATGCCGTCACCCAGCGGCGCGTCGACGCTTATCTGCGGCGGACGCGCCGG
>JADLFO010000289.1 GCA_020845455.1 Caldilineaceae bacterium | reverse complement strand
GAGAAAAGAAGACCAGAGAAGAGATGTAGGTGCGGTTGGAAGACTGCACAAAGCTTTGGTCACCTGTACGGTGTGCGGTTTTTTAGAGGAATCGAACCTTGTTGATAAACCGGAAACCTAGGTTAGCAAATCAGTCCAGCAGCGCGGTGGCTGCACCCCCAACTGCCGCGCTGGATCGGGGCCAGTGGGGATCGCTGCTGTTGCCTGCGCTCTTGATCGCATGTTGGGGCGCGGTGATCTTTGGGCTGCCCAAACTGCTGCCCACCCAGGCCGCAAGCTGGCTGACCTATCTGGCGCTCTTGATTGCGCCCGGCTATCTGCTGGGCGACCTGGTGGCACGGCGTGTGGCGTTGGACCCGCTGGAGCGGCTGGCGCTGGCCTTCCCCATGGGGGTGGCGGCGCTGACGCCGGTGGGCATGGCCGCGCTGCTGCAGCACTGGACGGTCGATCAACTGGCGTTGGGCTGGGCGTTTGCGTCGGGCGCGATCATCGCGGGCTGGGCGCTGGCCTGGTGGGTCTGGCCGCAGCCGCCCGCCGCGGCGCGCACGGCTTGGGCGCTGGACGAGACGCTGCTGGCGCTGCTGTTGGCCGCGGTCTTTGTGTTGCTTGTGCCCACGCTGGACCTGTATAAGATCGACGGCGATGCCTATGCGGTCAACTCGTTTGCCGCCGACGCGCTGGCCGGGCTGCCGCTCAACGCCACCGAGCCGATCTTCGGCACCGATCTTGGTCCTGGCGTGCGCATGGCCTTTAACCAGTCGCTGCCGATGTCCTATCTCTGGTCCTACTGGTCGGGGATCGCGCCGATCCCGTTGAGCGCCATGGCCTCGCGCTCGATGCTGGCGCTGTGGGCAATGCTGGCGACCTATATGCTGGGGCGCGCCGCGGGCATGGGGTTGTCGGGCCATTCACAGGGGCGGCGCTTTGGCCTCTTTATCGTGGCGATCCAACTGCTGATCTATGTGGCTGCGCCTTTTCTGCGCGGGGACAATGTCAGCCTCTTCTTTTTTGAGCGCATCACCGCCGACAAATTCATGGTGCCGGTCACCATGCTGCCCGTGGCCTTTGCGCTGGCGATCCGCTTTGTCCGCGGCGGCGAGCGCCAGGTCTGGGCCGCGGCCGCGGTGGTGACGCTGGCTGTCTCCGCCATCCACCCGCTGATCGCGGCCATGTTGGCGCTGGCGTTGGGCGCATTTGCGACGCTGCATTTTGTGCTGACGTGGCGCGAAGCCTCGGCGCGGGGGCGCAGCCTGGCGTTGATCGCATTGGTCGGCCTGGTCATGATTCTGCCGCTGGTGCAGTTGGCGCTGGCGCGCGGCGAAGCGCCCTTGGCCGCATCCTATCCCAGCAGCCTGGAAGGTTGGCCGGTGGGCCACAAGTCCGTTCCGGCGCTGCCCTTTGTTTATCTGCCCACGCTGGACGTCTCCGGGCCGCTGCCCGATCTGTCGCAGTTGAATGCAGCGGAGGCCAACAGCCCCACCGACCCATTTTTGATCTGGCGTTTTGCGGTCAACATGAACCGGCGGCGGCTGCTGCTTTTCGACCTGGATCACTATATCTCGGACCCCAACATCCTGTTGGAGCCGCCCTATCTGCTGGCGATCCTGCTGCTGCCGCTGCTGCTGCCGGGGCTGCGCCGCAACCTGGGCGCCCAGTTTGCGCTGAGTACGGCGCTGGCCGTGCTATTTGTCATGTTTAACCCCTGGCTGACGCCGCTGATCGGCAGTCTGGTGATGCCCTGGATTTTGTGGCGGTTTGTCTGGCTGCTGCCCTATACGCTGATCTTGGGCCTGGCGGCTGCGCCGTTGGTCAATCTGATCGGCCAAGCCCTGGGACGGCTGACCGGGCGCGGCGTGGGGCCGGCGCGCTATGCCCCCTTGGCGGCGGTCGTGGCGCTGGCGCTGCTCTTCAGCCCGATGGCCCTGCGCAACCTGGAGATGCTGCATGAGCGCGCTGCCTATCCTTATTATTACCCGACGCCCGAACGGCTGCTGGCCCGTTTAGACGACCTGACGCGGAGCCATGGCCCGGCCATGGTCTTGGCCGACCAGGACCTGAGCGTGTCGATCCCGGCCTATGTCGCCAACGCGCATATTGTGGCGCACCGTGTGCCGACCACCAGCGAGGTCTTTCCGGCGGATCAGCAGGAGGAGGCGCTGCAGCGGCTGATCGACCAGGCGGCCTTTTTCCGTTCGCGCTATCTGACGCAGGCGACGGTGGACATTCTGCACCGCTATGACGTGGGCTATGTGGTGGCTCCCAGCGGCAGCAACCTGGATATTCAACTGCGGCTGGCCCCAACTTGGTTTGAGTGGGTGATGGACGATCAGTCCTACACGCTCTACCGGGTGGCCGAACTGCCCACGGCTACGGCTACGATCCGCGCCAATACGGCCTTGGCCGAGCGGCGCTGGGCCGAAGCCGAGGAGTTATACCGCGCCGAGCTGGCGCGTGACCCGCAGGGGCTGCTGGCCGTGGTGGGCATGGCCGAGATCGCCCATGCGCGCGGGCGCTTTAACGAATCGATCAACTGGTATGCCCAAGCGCTGGAGCAGGGCGATCTGCCGGTGCTGCATTTCCGCTTGGGTCAACTGCATACACAACTGGGCCAGATCGAACGGGCCGTGACCGAGTATGACCTGGCGCAGCAGGGCGCGCCCCATGTGGCGCGTTTTCATGTGGCCGCGGGTGATGCCTGTCTGAGCGCGGGGCAAGAGGAGTGCGCCGCCGTCCAATACGCCGCGGCCGTCGACAACCGCAACCTGCCCGACAAGGCTTCGCATCTGATCGCCCTGGCCGACCTGTGGCGGCAGCGCAACCGCACCGACCTGGCGCTGGGGCTGTATGAAGAGGCTGTGGCGCTGCAGCCCAGCCAGGCCAACCAGTTGATGCTGGCGAGCGCCTATTGGGAAGAGGCGCGCTATGCCGAGGCCGAGGCGCTGCTGGGGCTGCTGCGCACGCGCCACCCGCTGTCGGCGGAAGTCCTGGCGCTCTCCGCCGAGGTGCAGGCCGGCCAAGGCTATACCGACGAGGCCGTGGCCTTCTATCGCCGTGCTATCTGGCTGCAGGAGGTGACGGGGCAGGAGGCGGCGGCGTCACGGCTGGCGTTGGGCCGCGTGCTGCTGGTCGCCAACCGGCTCGACTCGGCCCAGGCCGAGATCGAACGGGTGCTGGGCTTGCAGCCCAACAACGCCGCCGCCTATGCGCTGCAAGGGGATCTGGCGAGCGCGCGCGGGCTGCCCGAAGAGGCCACCGTGGCCTATCAGAAGGCATTCCGGCTGGACCCGACCCAGGTACAGCTTTATCTGGCGTTGAGCAATCAATTCCGCCAGTTGGGCGGCGAGCAGGAGGATATGCTCAACCTGCTGGAGACCGCGATCCGCGCCAACCCCGACGAGTCGACGTTGGCGCTGGCGCTGGGCGACCAGTTGCAGCGCCAGGGGGAGACGGTGCGCGCCATCGACGCCTACCAGTCGGCGCTGGATATGTTTGAACTGGCGTCGCTTTCGCCCAACTTGACCCCGCGCGGGGCGGATACCAGCCGCGCCTACGCCTACATCCGGCTGGCGAGCGTAAGTGAAGACTTGGGGCTGATGGAACCGGCCATGAACTATTACAGCGCAGCCGTGGCCGCCGCGCCGGACCTGCCCTGGACACAGGTCACCTATGGCGACGCGCTGCGCCGCCGCAATGATGTGGCCGCGGCGGAAGCCGCCTATCGCCGCGCCATTGCCAATGACCCATCCTTTGCTAACGCTTATGTGCAGCTTGCCGACCTGTTGACTGCCAACGGCAATGATGTCGAGGCGCAGGTGCTGCGCAACCAGGCGTTGGATGTCGCCTTTGTGCTGGCCGCGCAGCCGTTCACCTCCAAATCGCTGCCGGGGCTGAGCAAGGCGGCCCCGATCGGGGAGGCCGCGGGCAGCTTTGATTCCGACGCGCCGCCCAACGCCGGCAGCGCGGGGAGCGACGGCGACGCGCGCAGCGAGGCCGACCGGCTCTTGGGCCAGTTGGCCGGGCAGGATAGCCTCTTTGCGGCGGACAATGGGCTGGACGTCTTGAACCTGTTGACGCGCCTGTCGCAGACGATGGGCGCGACCGACCGCGTGGTAGAGTTATACCGGCAGGCGCTGGACCAGGGGACGCGCGAAGGCTGGTATCCTGTCGTGTTGGCCCAGTATGATAAAGGCCTGGGCGATCTCTATTTGGCCCAAGGTCTGCCGGTGCTGGCTGCCGAAAGCTATCGCAGCGCCATCGATGGCGATGGCTGGTGGCCGCAGCCGCGCTTGGGGCTGGCGCGCGCCCTGGAGATTCTGGGGCAGCGTGACGAGGCGCTGGTGCAGTTGGAAAGCGCGGCCCAGGTCGCGCCGGGGTTTGTGGAGGCGCAGGTGGCGCTCGCAGCCTTCTATGACCAGATGAACCTGCCCGACGAGGCGCTGGCGATCTATCAGGAGACGGCGGATACGCACCCCGGCAACCCGCGCGCCGCTCTGGCGCTCGCCCAGGCCTGGCGTGACCGCCAGATGTGGGACGAGGCCGAGCGCACCTATCGCCGCACGATCGCGCTGACGCCCGGCAACTCGGAAGCCTATGTCGACCTGGGCGCGCTGCTCATCGATCTGGTGCGCTATGAAGAGGCGCAACCTATGTTGGTCGCGGCCCTGGAGACCAACCAGGATAACATCAACGCCTATATTCAAATGGGGGTGCTGGCGCAGCGCCAGGGCGACCCTGATCTGGCGCTGGATTGGTTCAAGCGGGCAGTGCGGGTGCAGCCCGACGACCAGCCTACCAGCCTGGTGCTGCTGGACTTGATGCAGCGCTACGGCCACTATGAGGCGAGCCTCACCTATCTGCGCCAAGACCTGGCGGTGCATCCGCAGGATGTCGAACTGCTGCTGCGCCAGGCGCGCGCCCAGCGCATCTTGGGCAAGACCGGCGATGCCATGGCGACGCTGCTGCAGGCCTCGCGCTTGAATATTGCCGACAGCCGTTTGTCGGCAGAACTGGGTGAGTTGTATATTGCTCAGGGTCGGCCTCAGGCCGCGCTGGCCGCCTATCGGCAGACGGTGGCGCTCGACCCCGGCGAAGATGCCTATTACATCCGCTTGGCGTCGCTGTGGCAGTCGCAGGCCGAGTTTGACCAGGCCAAGGCGACGCTGCTCAACGGGATGCGCCATGCCGTGCGCGTCGCACCCATCCAAGCGGCGCTGGCCGATCTCTACCTGCGCCAAGGGCGTGTGCAGGACGCCAAGCAGTTATTGGACCAGGCCTTGGTTGAATCCGGCCCGGAGCCGGCGCTGGTGATGGCGATGGGCGCGTTCCACGAAGCGCAAGCGGTGCAGGGGACCGTCGCCGACAATAGCGCCGAGGCGTGGTATACTGACTTTCTGGCGCAACGCCCGGATAACACGGCGGTGCGGGTGGCGCTGGGCGACCATTATCTGCGCCGCGGCAAAAACGACGATGCGATCGCCGAGTATGAGCGGGCGCTGGCCTTGGAGCCGACCGCAGCCGGCCATTACCTGGTGGCGGCGGAGGCGTATGTGGCGGCCAACCGTTTAGACGACGCCGAGGCGGCGCTGCGCCAGGCGCGGCTGCTGGAGCCGGCTTTGTCCGACACCTATCTGGCCCTGGCGAAACTTTATCGGGCGCAAAGCCGTTTCGAGGATGCGCGCACGATCTATCAGGCGGGGTTGGCGGTTGCGCCCACTGATGGGCCGCTGCTCGTCGCCTATGCGGATTTCCTGTTCGACCGCGGGGAGCAGGAGCAGGCCAAACAGCTTTTGGCCCAGGCCGACCAAGCGGCCCCTACTGTAGCAATGCTCTTGGCGCGGGCGCAGGTCTACAGCCGCTTGGCGCAGAACAACGACGCCTTGGCCGATCTGCAGGCGGCGCGCCAGAAAGAGCCGGGGTCGCTGGAGGTGTTGTTGGCGCTGGGCGATCTCTACCGCGCCATGGGTGACAACGTCGACGCGCAGAAGGCCTACGCCGACGCCTCGAAACTCAGCCCCGGCATCGCCGCCGGGCGCGTCCGGCTGGCGCGGGTGGCGCAATAAGCAGGTATCGTAAGCAACCGAGGATGGGGAGCAGGTCTGGGACTAGTGAGCATCGAACCTATGCGGAAAGTGACAGTCTTGTTGTTGATCATGCTGCTGGCGACGGGCTGTGTGCCTGTGTCGGTGGCCTCATCGCTGCCGAAAACGTGGACAGCGTCCCCCGACCCGCGGCTGGCTGGGCTGTGGATCGATATGAGTATGGGGCCGCAGGTCGTAGACCTGTTTAACCTGGTGGCGACCGACCAGGATATTGCCCGCGCCGACCATGTGAGTATGGTCGACCTGTTGGATAAGGTCAAGGTGGGGCAGAAGCTGGTCGTCTTTAAGACCGCGGCGGATGCCGAGCTATTGGTGCCGCGGCTGGCCGACAAGATCGACATCATCGGCTTTAACCTGGAGCATGGCCCTACCGATCACCCGGAGGAACAGGCCGACCCGGTGGGCAGCGTACAGCGCATACGCCGCCTGGCCGATCAATATGGGTTGAAGGTGATGTTGGGGCCGGATCGCGCCTTTGCGCTGAGTGATGGGTCCGCCATGGCCCCCTATGTCGATCTGTATGTGCTGCAAGTACAGCGCGCCCAGACCGAGCCGGAGACGGTGCGTGAGTTTGTGGTGCCGCTGGTCCACGATCTGCTGCGCGCCAACCCCAACTTGGGGATCAGCGTGCAGGTCCGCACCGAGGGCGATGTCAAGGCGCTGGCCGACCTGCTGGCGATGCTCAAGCCAGAGCTGGACGGCGTCTCGATCTTGACCAGCCCGGAGACCGTGCCGGTGGCGGAAGCCTTGGTGGCCGAACTGCGCGCGCCTGTGACCGAACTGCCCACGCCGCTGCCTCAGAGCACGCCGGTGAAGAGCAGCGTGCCGGCCCAGGCGGCTGTGCTGGAAACGCCGACCCCGGCCATGCGCCGCACGGGGGCGATCGCGGCGGTAGCCACGCCGTCTGCGGCCCCTGTTACACTGCCCGCGGCCGCGGATGAGACCTTAGCGCTGCGCACCCTGCTGCTCTTGGCAGGGCTGATTGGGCTGGGAGTGATCGTTGTGGGGTTGCTGGCGACGGTGTTTATCTATTCCTATCAAAACTTCCGGGCGCGCTAGGCCTATGCCGCCGGTCAAGACCGTGGCCTCTGCGCCCGGCGTATCGGACTCGGTTTCGACGCCCCATCCGCTGCGCGGCCTCATCCGCTTGGCGCCTGCGCTCAGTTCACGCAATTTCCGCCTCTTTTGGCTGGGCCAGTTGATTTCGGTGGTCGGGACCTCGGTGCAGGTGGTGGCCGAGGGCTGGCTGATCTATGACCTCACCGGTTCGACCTTTTGGTTGGGCATGGTGGGCCTTTTGGCGCTGATCCCGGTGCTGCCGATCTCGCTGGCGGGCGGGGTGTTGATCGACCGCGTGCCGCGGCGCAAGCTGATCTTGGCGACGCAGGTAGGGTTGATGGCCCAGGCGGCCACGTTCGGGCTGCTGGCCTTGAGCGGGCAACTGCGCCTGTGGCATATCATCGCGCTCTATTTTGTCTTTGGCGCGCTGCTCGCCATTGACCATCCGGCGCGGCGTGCCTTTCTGGTCGAACTGGTGGAGACGGAGCATCTGGCTAACGCCGTGGCGCTGAACGCCACGGTCTACAACTTCTCCAGCCTGATCGGCTATGCGCTGGCGGGGGTGTTGATCGCCGCGCTGGGCGCGGGCACGACCATGGTCTTCAACGCCGCGACCTATCTCGCGCCACTTGTGGCGCTGTCGTTGATCCGGGTACGCGATGTGGGTGCGGACGCGGCCCGCGGCCCTGTGGGCAGACCGTCGTTCAAAAGCTCGATCTGGGAGGGCGCGCGCTCGCTGCTGCGCCAACCGGCGATCCTGGGCGCGATGACGATCATGGCCGTGGCCGGGGGCATGGCGAACCCGGTCTTTGGCATGATGCCCGCCTTTGCCCAAGATGTCTTGGGGGTGGGTGCAATCGGGCTGGGGGTGTTGATGGCGGCGGGCGCGCTGGGGTCGGTGTTGGGCACGGTGGCGGTGGCGCGCTTGGGCAACTGGGCGCGCGGACAGACCTTGGTGGCGGCGGGGCTGCTGCTGCCCCTGCTGGTGGCGCTCTTTGCCGCCACACGCCAGCTTTGGGTCAGCGGACTGGTTTTGGTGGCGCTGGGCGCGGCGCTGCTCGTCGTGCAGAGCCTGGCGATCACGCTGGTGCAACTGCACATTGCCGACCGCGTGCGCGGGCGGGCGATGAGCATCTACAGCCTGCTCCATGCCGGCTCTGATACGGCAGGCAATGTGGCGGTGGGCACGGCCGCGATGGTGTTGGGGCTGCCCTGGGCGCTGGCCGCGGGCGCGGCGCTGGCTGCGCTCTATGTGCTTGGTCTGCGTCTTTGGCTGCCCGCCGTGCGCAGGCTCGAATAGGCGCAGCCCATGGTCGCCCCCTCCTCTTTGGCCCGCCCTCAGTTTGCCCGCCATGTGCCGCCCACGGCCACCCCGCTGCGCTGGCAGGAGTGGCAGGCCGGTCTGCACCCGGCCCAGGATGCGGTGGCGCAGTTCCGGCGGGCGTTGGCCTCCTATCTGGACGTTTCCGACTGCGCCCTGGCCGCATCGGGGCGCACGGCCCTTTTCCTGCTGCTGCGCACGCTGTGCGACCGGCCCGCGCTGCACGGGCGCACCGAGGTCATCCTGCCCGCCTATACCTGCCCTTCGGTGGCGAAGGTGGTGTTGGATGCCGGTCTGACGCCGCGCTTGGTGGATATCGACCCGTACACCCATGCCTATGTCGACGGCGGGCCGGCGGCGAACGCCGGCCCGGCCACGCTGGCGCTGCTATGCGTGCATCCCTATGGGCTGGCGCTGCCGGTCAACGAGGCTATGGCTGTGGCGCGGGCGGTGGGTGCGGTGGTGGTCGAAGACGCGGCCCAGGCATTGGGGGCGCGCTACGCCGGTCGAGCGGTGGGCACGCACGGCGATTTTGGGCTGTTCAGCTTGGGGCCGGGCAAACCGCTCTCCACCGGCGGCGGCGGCGTTGTCTGTGCGCGCGATGCCACCCACGCCGCGGCGCTGGCGCGCACCTGGCAGCGGCTGGCGCAGCCCGGCGTCGCCGCCACCGGCTGGGCGCTGGCCCGTTTGGGGCTGTTCAGCCTGGCCTTTCATCCGGCGGGGTGGTGGCTGGCCTCCAAGGCAGGCGCGCACAAAGTCGGCGACCATGAGGCCAGTTGGGGCTATGCGCTGCGCGGGCTGACGGCGTCGCAGGCGGCGGTGGGGCTGCGGCTGCTGCCCTCGCTCGACGCCATCAACGCGGCGCGGCGCGCCCGCGCCCAGGCTTGGCTGGAGCAACTGCAGGGGCTGCCCGGCGTGATCTGGCCCCCGGCGCAGGGCGTAGACGGGGAGGCCGTCTACTTGCGGCTGCCGCTTGTGCTGCAGGATGTCGAGCGCGCCGACGGCTTGCAGGCGCGCTTGGCGGCAGCAGGGATCGGCGCAGGGCGCATGTATCGCCGCACGCTCGACGAGATTTTTCCCGCGCTGCGCGGCGCAGCCTACCCCGGCGCGACCCAGGTAGCGCGCGGGCTGCTGACACTGCCCACCAATCACTATGTCGACAGCCGCGACATTCGCCGCGGCGCGGCGATCTTGCGCCAGGCGCTGGCGGATATGTAGCCGGCTCAAGCCGCAGCGCAGCCCTGGCGTCTATCTTCTTCTCTATCCTGGCCTGTATCTCGGCGCTGTGAGGTAACTGCTTGTAATCCCCCTGTCTACCTGCTATCTTGATCATGCGAGGACTTGATCGCAAAGGAAGCGCGCAATGAGCGTGTCTGGACGCGACGACTCGTCATGATCACGACGAACGGGAACGGGTGGATTCTCGCCAGGCGCTTCGACTAAGACACCACTACGACACCACTACGACACCACTACGACACCACCGCGATAACAGGGTGAGAGAGGAATGTTACGACCATGAAAAGCCTGAAAAAAGACGAACTGCAGAAGCAGGTCATTCGGCTGAGCCGCGAGGTGGCAGACTGGCTGGCCGAGATGACGGATGAGGACGTGCAGCAGTTGGAGGGCAAGCTGGATCAACTGGTCGGCAAGCTCCAGAAGGAGTATGGCTGGACTGCGGCGCGCGCCAAGCGCGAGCTTGCCGCCTATTTGGACGAGTATTCAGGGCGCACGCAAGACTTGGTAGACCAGACGCTCGACAAACTCAATGCGCGCTTTCACAGCCGCAGCAAACGCAAGCCCAGCCCTTGGGGAAAGCTGCTCTGGATTGGCTTTGGGGTTGGGGTGGCTGCGCTGGCCTGGAAATATATCCAGCCGAACGACGAGTCTCTCTAGGTGCCGCTGCGCCGGCTAGGGTTTGGGCGGGCCTGACCTCGGCCGCGGCCCGGCTGGAAGGCTCCAAGGCCGGCCCTGAGATTGACGATAAGCGAAGATGATGAAGTTGGGTATAGCGCAAGCGCCGAGCTTGCGCTATACTGTTGGCGGATAGTTCTACAATCAAAGAAAGGGTTCCGTATTGCTGCGGCGCTTGGGCTGCGGAAGCCTCACTTTCTGCGTGATAGAACGCTAATGCAGCACAAACAGTCTTTTTAGCTTGATCCTATAAAATGCAAGTACACTGGGGAAATGAGCCGAAGACTCTGCCAAAGTCTGCCCAGCCGTGGCGCTGTCGCCGTGAAGAGCGATTGAACGCTAGAACAAAATAGGAGATAGCTGTGTTGGACACGGGCAAAATCCGCGTGATCTTGGCCGACGATCACCCTGTGGTGCGGACCGGGATCCGCGCCTTGTTGGAACGCGCCGACGACATCTTGGTCGTGGCGGAGACCGGCAAGGGCAAGGAAGTTTTCGCTTTGATTGAGCAGTTGGCCCCAGATGTACTCCTGTTGGACATGGAGATGCCTGACCTGTCGGGGATGGAAGTGGCGATGCGGCTGAAGCAGAGCGCTGCGCGAGTGCGTGTCCTTGCCCTGAGCGCCTATGACGACGAACAGTATATCCGCAATCTGCTGATCAGCGGCGCGGCAGGCTATCTCACCAAGGAGGAGGCTGCCGAAGGCATTATCGACGCGGTACGCGGCGTGGCGCGCGGCGAAGAAGGCTGGTTCAGCCGGCGTGCGATTGCCCAACTCAGCGCCTTGACCCGTCAGGACGCCCACCAGGGAGCGAAAGAGCTGACCCACCGCGAGTTTGATGTGCTGCGGCTGCTGACGGCAGGCAAAACCAACCAAGAAATCGGGTTGGAACTTGGGATCAGCGAAAAGACTGTCGAAAAACATGTGGGCGCTTTGTTTACAAAGTTGAGGGTGACCTCTCGAGTCGAAGCCGCGGTCCTGGCGGTTCAGCAAGGATTGGTATGAGGGAACTCCCTACCCGCATAGGTTGGTAACTCCTCCCCCCTTTGTAGCGTACCTCCCCATTGTTTTTGTATATCTGGGCGTGTATTCTTGAGAATGACAAGGATACACGCCCTTACATTTTCTCGATCACTCTCTAGGGCCGCGTTGTACGGAACAACCCCAAGCCATCCCACGGTTCGCTAAGCCATAGGTTAAGCTAGCGAGTTTGGTTAGACGGGTATGCCCGGATCCGGTTCGGCAGTGGGATTGTACGCGCGATAGACAGCGGGCAAGACAGGAGGAGTCCCATGATACGTACCCTGATCGTCCACGAAGTCTGTTTGATCGCCGATCTGCTTGCCCAGGCGCTCAACGGCCAAGATGACATCCAGGTCGTCTGCAGCGTCGCGTCGCCCGAAGAGGCGCTGACGCATATGGTTCGGCACGAGTGCGACGTGGTGCTGGCCAATATTTTGCTGCCCGACCAGGGGGCGCTCAACCTGACCAAGCTGGTGACCAAGAAGCACCCGGAGATCAAGATGGTCGTCACGGGTCTGTTGGATTCGAAAACGGCGATTTTGCAGTGTCTGGAGATGGGGGCTGCGGGCGTCGTGCAACAGGATGATTCGGTGGACGATCTGATCGCCAAAGTGCGCCATGTCGCCAAGGGCGAGGCGATTGTCTCTCCTCAGGTGGCCGGCGCGTTGATTGCCCGCCTGGCGGAGCTAAAGCGGCTGGCGACCGAGTTGAACGGCTATCAGGAGATCAGCCTGCAGGATCAATGCACCGAGTTGACGGCGCGCGAGCGCGAGATCCTTGAGCTGTTGGGCAAGGGCTATACCAACCAGCAGATCGCCGACGAGCTGATCATCGGCGTGGGCACGGTCAAAAATCATGTCCACAATATCCTAGAAAAGCTCGACGTACACACCCGCAAACAGGCCGCCATGATCGCCCGCCAACTGGCAATGGGCGAGGCCATGGCGAACGGCGGCACGGAATATACCTGGCCCAGCGCGCTGGGCGTCAATGTGACGTCGCGCCGCGAGGCCGCCTCGATTCTCTAAGCGGGCTGACCAGCCCAACGTGTAATCAACCCCGCCGCGCGTGGATGGCATGGATGCGGGCGGAGTGAGAGTCCGGATCCGGCGTAAAGACGAGCCACGCAGCCGACAACTCGACTTAGCAACCCAACCGGTGTTCCCTAGACAAGACAGACGGTAGCGCGTTGCCCAGCAGGTTGGCTCGGATACGGCCGGCAGACAAGACGGTTGGCATCCATGCGGGCGCAAAAAGGGAGCGTATACATCATCAACGAACGCCCATCCCCCCTGGTGATCCCAGACGGCGCAGTCTTGACCGGCGAGATACGCGCAGCCCAGCCCCGTTCGCGTTGGGGAGAACGCCCGCCGGATGGCACAGTCGACGTCTGTGCGTATCCGTAAGTAGGGTAGCGTTCGATTGCCCGTAGGGTTGACGGGGAGGGTTGCGTTTGCTATCCTGCGAACGGAGACCGGTCCGACCCTCGAATTCGAACCTATCATGCCATATACGACTCATAGTGTAGGCGCTTTGGATGCCCATATCCCCGCCCGAGTCTTGATTGCCGATTCAAGCGCTAACCGGCGCGCGGCGTTGCGCCGTTTGCTCGCCGCACGCTCGCCAAGGTCTGCATCCCCGTCTGCTCTCCCTGCGTCGATGACCATTTTGGAGACACGCTCGCTGGCGGAGGCCCTGGCGCAGGGATCCCCGCCGGTTGGCGCGCTCGACGGTCAGCCGGATGCAGCCAGTCGCCCGGATGTGGTGGTGCTGCACCTGGACCTGCTCCCGACCAACGGCGCAGATGGCGCAACACTCCCGACAGACACACCCGCCGCGCTGCCTCTGCTGCCGGTGGTGTTGGTGGGCGAGGATGAGGACGACCCGCGCGCTGCGGCTGGGCTGGCGGCGGGCGCACAAGACTATGTGACTTTGCAGCAGATGACCCCGGCGCGGCTGCGCCGTGTTTTGGGCAACGCCTGTATGCGCCACCGGCTGCTGCAAAACGTGGCGGCGAGCGACGCCCATTTCCGCATGTTGGCGGATTCCGCGCCGGTGTTGATCTGGGTGGCGGACACCGAACGGGGCTGTGTCTATTTCAACCGGGCCTGGCTCGACTTTACGGGCCGCAGCATGGAGCAGGAGCTGGGTTTTGGTTGGTCGGAGGGCGTCCACCACGACGACCGGGCGCGCTGCATGCAGACCTATGACGAGGCATTTGCGGCGCGCCGTCCCTTTGCCATGGAATACCGGCTGCGCAACGCCCAGGGCCGCTACCGCTGGGTATTGAATCACGGCGCGCCGCGTTTTAGCCCGGATGGCGCCTTTGTTGGCTTTTCGGGGGGATGCACTGACATTACCGAGCGCCGCTTGGCCGAGGAAGAACTGCGCGACAGCGAAGGCCGTCTGCGCGAGTTGGCCGCGCTGCTGCCGCAGATCATCTGGGTGGGGGATAGCTCCGGCGAGACCGAGTATGTTAACGAACGCTGGATCGAATATACAGGGCTGAGCGCACAGCAGAGTCTGATGGGGGGGGCGCGGCGTGTGATCCACCCCGACGATCTGCACCGCGTGCTTGCAGCGTGGACGGCGGCGCTGCAGGCCGGTACACCCTATGAGGCCGAGATGCAGCTGCGCGCCGCCGATGGCAGCTATGCCTGGTTTTTGGTGCGCAGCCTGCCGGTACGCAACGCCGACGGCGAGGTGATCAAGTGGTTTGGCACATCCACTAATATCGACACGCGCAAGCGGGCGGAACTGGTGGATGCGACCTTGGCGCGGCTGATCGAGCAACTGCGCCAGTTGGACCAGCCGGACAGTGTGGCGGAGACGCTGGTCACTGCGCTGGCGGATGAACTGCGCTTGGAGGTCTGCAGCTACAGCGAGGTGGACTGGGGCGCGGGCGGGGCGACGATCCACGCCTACCGCCAAGATGGCCGGCTGCTCAGCGCGCATACCCTGCCCTTGGCCGAAGTGATCTGGCCAATCACGGCGGCCCAGATTGTGGCGGGGCGCGCCGTCGCCATCGCCGACCTGGCCGCTGACCCGCGCAGCGCCGCCGCCTATGCCGCGGGCAAGACGCCGCCGGGGCTGCGCTCCGCGGTGGCCGTTCCGGCCAAGAGCGGCGATCGCGGGGTCGGGCTGCTGGTGGCGGGGATGCATGCGCCGCGCAGTTGGACCGCCGACGAGATCGAACTGCTGGAGCGGCTGGCGCTGCCGGCGCGCTTGGCATTGGAGAAAGCGAGGGCAGAACAGTCGTTACGGGTCAGTGAGCGCCGCTTCCGGCTGGCGCTGAACGACTCGCGCATCACGGTCTCGAGCATAGACCAGGAGCTACGCTATACCTGGGTCTACAATCCGCCGCCCGGTTTCAGCGTCGAGATGTTGATCGGGCGGCGCGATGACGAGGTGCTGCCGCCCGACGTGGCCGAACCGTGGATGGCCTTTAAGCGTGAGGCCCTGGCGCAGGGGGGGGCGCTGCGCCGGGAACTGGAGTGGACGTTGGGCCATTTCTATAGCCGCTATGACGTGACGGCGGAGCCGCTGGAGGACGACGAGGGCCGCGCCTTGGGGGTGATCATTGTGGCAGTGGACATTACAGAGCGCACCCGCGCCGACGAACGGCTGGCGTTTTTGGCGGAGGCGAGCAAAACGCTCTCCTCTTCGCTGGTCTATGAGGAGGCTCTACAGCGGGTGTCGGCGGCTATGGTGCCGCACATGGCCGATTGGTGCGCCGTCGACCTGCTGACGCCGCAGGGAGCGGTTGAACTGATGGCGGTGGCGCATATAGACCCGGCCAAGATCGCCTGGGCACATGCCTTGCGCCGGCGTTTCCCGCCGTCGATGGATGACCCGGCGGGGCTGGCCCATGTGATCCGCACGGGCGCTTCGGAGTTTTATCCGGAGATCGACCTGGAGGCGTTGATTGAGCAGGCGACCGACGAGGAGGTGCGCCAGGTGCTGCGCGAGGTGGGGTACAAATCGGTGATCCTCGCGCCGCTGACCGCGCGCGGCCAGACGTTCGGCGCGCTGACGCTGGTCTGGTCCGATTCAGACCGGCGCTATGACGAGGCGGATCTGACCTTTGCCGAGGAGTTGGCGCGCCGCGCTGCCGTGGCGATCGACAATGCCCGCCTCTATCAGGAGGCGCGCGCCGCTGAAGCCGATTTGCGGGCGCTCAACGAGACGTTGGAGCAGCATGTCGTCGAGCGCACGGCAGAATTGGTGCGCAGCAACCAAGAACTCGACCAGTTCGCCTATGTAGCCTCGCACGACCTGAAGGCGCCGCTGCGTGCCATCGACCATCTGGCGACCTGGATCGACGAGGACGCCGGCCATCTGCTGCCCGACCGCTCGCGCGAGCACCTGGCCAAGATGCGCGGGCGCATTCAGCGCATGGAGGGGCTGCTGGACGACCTGCTGGCCTATTCGCGCGCGGGCCGGCATCAAGGGGAGACGGCGCCGGTCGCCCTGCAAGACTTGGTGGAGCAGGTGCTGGAAACTATGGCCGTGGCCGATAGCTTCCAGGTACGGATCGGCGATGCTATGCCCACGATCACGACGCTGCGTGTACCGCTGGAGACGGTGCTGCGCAATCTGCTGGGCAACGCCGTCAAGCATCACGACAAGCCCAATGGGCTGTTGGAGATCGATGCCTGGTCTCTGGGCGACGGTATGGTCGAATTTGTGGTGCGCGACGACGGCCCTGGCATAGACCCGGTCTATCATGAGCGCATCTTTCAGATGTTCCAGACCCTGCTGCCGCGCGACCAGCGCGAGGGCAGCGGCATTGGGTTGGCGGTCGTCAAGAAGATTGTCGAATCGGTGGGCGGGCGCGTCTGGGTGGAGTCGCAGGCAGGGGAAGGCGCGGTCTTCCGTTTTACCTGGCCTGAGCAGATGGCCGCTTGAGACAACGTCGGCCAGGGGCCACGCGCGCCTGGGCGGGATCAAGCGTATATTGGTTGAATTCATGGCGAATGCTTACACAAATCGGAAAGTAGTATTGATGGGAAGTGATCAAGTTCATCTTTTGTTGGTAGAAGACGACGAGGTGGATGTCGAGGCGATTATCCGGGGCTTCAAGGCCCAGCGCATCGCCAACCCGTTTACGGTCGCCTCGGATGGGATCGAGGCCCTTGGCCTGCTGCGCGGCGCTGAGGGCCGCAAGCGGCTGCCGCGGCCCTATCTGATCCTGCTGGATATCAACATGCCGCGCATGAACGGCATCGAGTTTTTGCAGGCCTTGCGCCGTGACTCGGATCTAAAGCAGAGTATCGTTTTTGTGTTGACCACGTCGGATCGGGATGAGGACATCATGGCCGCCTACAATGAGCAGATCGCCGGCTATCTGCTCAAGTCACGGGCGGGCAAAGATTTCGTCGATCTGGTTTCGCTGCTCGATGCCTATTGGCGTATTGTGGAATTTCCGAGCGAGGACCGTTAATGGCTGCACCGCTCCGGCTGTTGCTGGTTGAGGATGATGTGGTCGATTGCGAGGCCGTTCGCCGTCTTTTGGGCGACACCTATGCGACGACGGATGTCGGCACAGGGCGCGAGGCGCTGAAATCGATCGAGCAGAGCCGCCCCGACGCCGTGCTGCTCGACTATCATCTGCCCGACGGCGACGGGGTGGACTTGGTGCCGTATTTTGTGGAGCGCCTGATTCCGGTGATCCTCCTGACTGCCGAGGGCAGCCCTGAGTTGATTGTCGAGGCGATGCAGCGCGGGGCGCAGGATTATCTGATCAAGGCGCATCTCGAGCGGTTGGCGCTGGCGCGCGCCATTGACAACGCCATCGAAAAGGTGGCGCTCAAGCGCGACCTGGTCGAGCAACAGGTGAAGCTGGCCGAACAGGCCGCAGCTCTGGATCGTTCGCACCGCCAAGTGCGCGCCCTGGCTTCGGCGCTGACGCTGGTCGAACAGCGCGAGCGGCGGCGCATTGCCCAGATTCTGCATGACCATGTGCAGCAGATGCTCTATGGTATTCAGATGCGTACCTACTTGATCGGGCTGGACCTGCCGGAGGAAGCCAAGCCCAAGATGCAGGAGCATCTGGCCGAGATGGACGATCTGCTCAACGAGGCGATCCAATCGACGCGCACGCTGACGGTGGAGCTAAGCCCGCCGGTGCTCAAGTCGGAGGGGCTGGCCGCGGCCTTCGCCTGGCTGGCCGCGCAGATGCACAAGGTGCATGACCTGCGCGTCGACCTCGACCTGCGTTGTGACCCGCGCATGCCGAGCGAAGACCTGCGCGTGCTGGTCTTTCAATTGGTGCGCGAGCTGCTCTTCAATGTGGTCAAGCATGCCCAGAGCGACAGCGCCCGGCTGGGTCTGTTTGAGCAGGACGGATCCTATGTGCTGGAGGTAGCGGACACAGGGATCGGTTTCGACGCGGCAGAACTGGCGAAGACCGAGGAACGTCAACTCGGCGGGTTTGGTCTGCACAGTATCCGAGAACGATTGGCGCTGTTCGGCGGCGATCTGACGGTGGAATCGAGCAAGGGCCAGGGCACGCGTGTGCGTATCTTGCTCCCCAACCAGGTCGAGCCGCAGGTGAACGGCGGTTATTTAGTGGGGGAGTAGGTTTGCATGGCGCGCATTTTCATCGTGGAGGACCACCCTGTTGTGCGGCGCGGCTATGTGTCGTTTCTCTCGCGTGAGCCGGGGATCGTCATTTGCGGGGAAGCCGAGTCGGCGCAGACGGCGCTGGCCAAACTGCCCGCGGCCAAGCCGGATGTGGTGGTGTTGGATGTCTCGCTGCCGGGCGAGATGAACGGGATCGACTTGCTGCGTGAGCTACGGCGGCTCTATCCCAAGCTGCCTATCTTGGTCGTCTCCGGCAATGAGGAGGCGGTCTATGGCGGCCTGGTCATGAAACTAGGGGCTTGGGGCTATGTGATGAAGGGCAATGTCGATGTCTTTATGCATGCTGTGCGCGGCATCGTGGACTATGCCCGCCGCCAGGCCGAGGAAGTGGAGGTCTAGTGTCTTGGTTTGACCAGGTCGCGCTGCTGGGCAATATGCTCTTGGCGATGCTGTTGGGCGCAG
>JADLFO010000288.1 GCA_020845455.1 Caldilineaceae bacterium | reverse complement strand
CCAAGGTGAAGTCCAGTTCAGACAGGATCTGGAGATTGCGGCGCACATAGGTGGCTTCGTCGGCCACCAGTTCGGTCAGTTCGGTGAGGATGCGGCGCACCTCGCGCTCTTCTTGCAGTTCCAGTTCACGCACGGCGTT
The DNA here is from genome assembly GCA_020845455.1 of Caldilineaceae bacterium. Classification (GTDB taxonomy): domain Bacteria; phylum Chloroflexota; class Anaerolineae; order Caldilineales; family Caldilineaceae; genus QEUY01. The sequence continues at coordinate 21,607 of JADLFO010000288.1, read as the reverse complement.
GTTCTGCTGCACGACCTTGAGCGGCTCGATAAAGAGCGTCGCGCCGCTGGCCGACTGGTCATGCACGATCCCGTCGATGTTGCCCTTATACTCGGCGCGCACCGGGATCACATAGCGCCCTTGGCGCTGGGTCACCAAGGCATCCTGCAGATAGGGCCGAATCTCGGCGCTGTGGATCAGCCGGTCGAGCGTGCTGAGCAGCCGGTCTTGGGCGACGCGCAATTCCTGGCGGGTGCGCGCCAGGGTGTCGCTGGCCCCGTCCACCACTTCGCCGCGGTCGTTGATGCAGCGCCCGATCTCGGCGATCACATGGCTGCACGGTTCAATGTTGGCCGCGATCTCGGCCAGGCGCGGGAAGGAATGCTCCAGCTTGGTCAGCGTGTTTTGCAGCGTGCGCGCCCGCAGCAGCGTGTTGCGCACTTCCAACAGTTCCTGCGCCAAGAGCATGGCCCCGCGCTCGGCGCGGTCCATCTGCGGGCGAACATCATGTACGCCGCCAAAGCTGATGTCGGTCTTTTGATCCAACAACCGGTAGGCTTCGGCGGTCTGGGCCAGCCACTCCTGGACGGTGTGCAGATCGTCGCTGGGCAGCAGCGCATAGGCCAGTTCCATGCCGCCGCTAAAGGCGCAGGCCGCCGCCACTTGGTCGAGGATCTTCTGATATTCGAGAACTCTCAGCGTTCGCGGGTTCATCGTGCTTCAGCGGGCGTCCAGACGCCCGCACCCAGGGTCAGGATCAGAGTCAAGCTCATGCGCCATCGAGAGCGTGTCGCTCATCATAACACAGGGCAGAAGCCGAAAACAAAGCCATCACTGGGTCGCATAGCCCAGACGGCGCAGCATCCCTTCGCGCCGCCGCCACTTTTCCCAAACTTTGACCCACAGGTCGAGATAGACCTTGGTCCCCACCAGTTCTTCGATCTCAGGCCGGGCCGCCTGGCCGATCTGTTTGATCATGCGCCCGCCTTTGCCGAGGACGATCCCCTTCTGCGTCTCGCGCTCCACATAGATCACCGCCGCGATATAGGTCAACTCAGGGCTGCGCTCGGTATATTCGTCTACCACCACGGCGAGGCTGTGCGGCACCTCCTGCTCGAGCAGACGCAGCGCCTGCTCGCGGATCAACTCGGCGGCAATAAAGCGCGTCTGCAGGTCGGTGACCTGGTCGACGGGATAATAGCGCGGGCCGCGCGGCAGCAAGTCGCGCAGCGCGGCGACCAGGTCGTCGATGCCCGCGCCGCTGAGCGCGCTAAAGGCCACACTGTGGATGCCGTGCGCCGCACCCCCTTGAAGGCCGGTTTGAGCGCCCGGCAGGTCGCCCAGCCAGGCGAGCAGCGCGCCATATTCGAGACGGCGGTCGTCGAGGTGGGCGGCGTAATGGGCGGCATCCCCCGCCAGGTCGAGTTTGTTCAGCCCCAAGAGCAGCGGCGGCAGCTTGCCTTTGCGGCGCTGCACCGTGCGCAGCAGGTCGGCGATGACCACATCTTCATCCGTGGGCGGCACGTTGACATCCACCAGCCAAAGCACGACGTCGGCGTCGTCAATTGTGTCCGCCGCCACTTGCACCATATACTCGCCCAGCTTGTGCTGCGGTTTGTGGATGCCGGGGGTGTCCAAGAAGAGCATCTGCGCGCCGTCCAAGGTCAAGATGCCCAGAAGCTGGTCGCGCGTGGTCTGCGGCTTGGGGCTGGTGATGGCGATCTTCTGCCCCAAGAGCCGGTTGAGCAGGGTCGACTTGCCCACGTTGGGCCGCCCGATCACGGCAATGAAGCCGCTGCGGTGGTCTTCCGGCAGCACGTCGGGGTCTAGTTGAGCGTCAAATTCAACCATGATTCATCCATAAATAGCACACTGCCCCCTTTATCGCGGTTTGCGCCGCCTATTTCAGCCGGAACGCATGCTAGATTGGAGGGGCGGTTTTCTAACCACCGTCTCAACTAGCGCAACGACGACGGCGTCCTGGGCAGCGTCAACTGCACCGTGCCCGTGGCCTCGTTGTCTTGGCGCGTGCGCCAGCCAAAGGTGGCGCTCAAATAGCGCAGATAGGGGTCGGGGTTGAGCACCTGCTCGATCATGTAGGTAGAGCCGGTGAGCAGGATAATATCTTGGGGGGTGCGCATCGACTTGGCGACCTGCAACGCCTGGCGCGGGTCGGAGATCACCAGCACCGGCGTATCGCCGGCGACGCCCTCAATCGCGTTGCGTACCGCGGCGGGGTCTTGCCCCTTATACGACGCGCCGGTGACGATCAGCGCCTTGGCGATGGGGGCCAGTGCAGCAAAGACCTCGGCCGGGAGGCGCTGCCCCGACAGGCCGATGATCAGCAGCTTGCCGCGGCCCGCAAACTTGGTCTCCACCTCGCCCACCAAGGCGCGCATCTTTTCGATGTTGTGGGCGATGTCGGCGTAGATGTCCTCTTCGATACGCCAGAAGCGCCCCGGCAGCCGCGCCTCGATCAAACGCTCCAACACGGCGCGCTCGTCCAGCCCTGGGTGAAAGAGCTTGAGCGCGGCCAGGCTCAACGCCGCGTTCCATTTCTGATAGGCGGCATTGATCAGCGACTCCTCCGGCAGCGGCGTCAGGTGCATCCGGCTCAGATGCTCCTCAAGCGCGCATACCTCCTGCTCCCCGACCAGCGTCAGCGGCGCGCTCACATTCTGGCAGACGGCGGCGATGATCTTCTGGTCCTGGGGGTCGGTGTCGGTCGTAAAAAAGGGCACGCCGGCGCGGGCGATCCCCGCCTTGTCGAGCACGCGCTGCCACTGCACGCGGCCCAGCAGATGGGCGTGATCGCTGCCCACGTTGGTCAACAGCGTCGCCACCACGCCGAGGGCGCGTGTCTGGTCATAACGCCCACCCACGCCCGTCTCCATGGCGGCCCATTCCACGCCGTGCAGCTCGAAAAGCGCCAGCGCCATCAGGATCGAGACTTCGTGAAAGGTGTGGACATGGTGCGGGTTGTGCAGCGCCAGCCGCACGCAGTGAGGCTGGACGCGGCGCTGCCAGACCTCGTCGACGTCGGCCTGGCCGACAAACTGACCGCCCACGCTGAAGCGCTCGCGATAGTCAAAGAGATGGGGACTCATAAAGGCCCCGCTCTTGCCCAGCACGCCAAAGCCGGCCTCTAGAAAGCGGCAGGTCGAGCCTTTGCCGCCTGTGCCCGCCACATGGATCAGTTTGGTCGGGTGGCCCTTGGGCCAGAGCGTACGGATCGACTCGCGCAGCAGTTCCAGCCGCGCCAGCTTGGCGGTCGACCATTCGGCATGGTAGATCTGGTCGACCGTGTTGTAATAAGGAAAGTTCGGCTCCGCGTCCACACCGGCCCCTATCCTAGTGTCTCGGCGGTGACCGTGGCGTCGATGCGTGCCACTTCGCCGGCGATCACCGCTTGGACGGCGGCGACCAGCTCATCCAACGGGACCTCGCGCACTTCGCCGCTGCGGCGCAGCTTCAGTTCCAGCGCGCCTGCCTTCAACCCCTTGCCGCCCACGGTCAGCCGCAGAGGAATGCCGATCAGGTCGGCGTCGTTGAACTTGACCCCGGCGCGCTCGTCGCGGTCGTCGTAGAGCGCCTCCACGCCCACGGCCTGCAGGTCGCGATAGATTTGGTCGGCGGCAGCGATCACCTCCGGCGACTTCTCATTGCCCAGCCCGACGAGCATCACCTGATAGGGCGCGATGGTGATCGGCCATTGAATGCCGTTTTCGTCATGGTGATGCTCGATGACGCAGGCCATGAGGCGGCCCGACCCGATGCCATAGGATCCCATCACGATCGGCTTGGTCTCGCCGTTTTCGTCTAAATAGGTGGCGTCCATGGCGGCGCTGTATTCGACGCCGAGCTTGAAGATGTTGCCTACCTCCACCCCGCGCACCGTATGCAGCGGTGCGCCGCATCTGGGGCAGGCATAGCCGTCGGCGGCGGCGGCAACGTCCACCACCAGGTCGGCCTCATAGTCACGCCCATAGTTGACATTGCGATAGTGATAGTTGGGGCGGTTGGCCCCGGCCACCAAATTGGGGCTGGCGGCGACCAGGTCGTCGACGACCACGGTCACCCGCTCGCGGTCGATGCCCAGCGGCGAACCATAGCCCGGTTCGGCGCCGATGGCGCGGATCTCGTCGGCGGTGGCCGGGCGCAGCCGCCGTGCCTTGAGCGCGTTGGTGAGTTTGGTTTCGTTTAGCTCCATATCGCCGCGCAGCACGGCAAAGACGAATTGCTCATAGGTCTCGCCCTCCGCGCCGTCCAACTCGGCCATCAAAAAGATCGCCTTGGCCGTCTCCGCCTGCGCGATGCCCAGGAAGTCGGCCAGCGCGGCGATGGTGGTGGCGTTGGGCGTATGCACATCGGCGAGCGGCGCGGGCGCGGCGCTGGACGGCGCAGGCTTGCGGAAGAGGGCGATCTGGCGATTGGCGCTGTAGCCACAGGCATCGCAGATCAGCAGCGTATCTTCGCCCACAGGGGTCAGCGCCATAAACTCATGCGCCATGGTGCCGCCCATCATGCCGGTGTCGCTTTCGACGGCGATCACATCCAGCCCGGAGCGGCGGAAGATATTGAAATAGGCCTGGTACATCAGCGGGTAGACGGCATCCAGCCCGGCGAAATCGCGGTCAAAGCTGTAGGCGTCTTTCATGGTAAACTCGCGCACGCGGATCAACCCGCCGCGCGGGCGCGGCTCGTCGCGAAACTTGGTCTGAATCTGATAGAGGATAAAAGGCAGTTGGCGATAGCTGCTCACCTTGGCCCGCGCCAGTTCGGCCATGATCTCCTCATGCGTCATGCCCAGACAGTAATCGCGCCCGTTGCGGTCTTTGAAGCGCGCCATATCGTCGCCGATGGCCTGCCATCGCCCGGTCTGCCGCCACAGGTCGGCGGGCTGAACCATGGGCAGGGTGACTTCCTGGCCGCCGATGGCATCCATTTCTTCGCGCATGATCTGTTCGATCTTGTGTTTGACGCGCAGCCCCAGCGGCAGATAATCGAAGACGCCGGCGGCGATCGGGTGGATCAGCGCGGCGCGCAGCAGGAGTTGATGGCTGGCGATCTCGGCATCCGCCGGGGCCTCGCGCAACGTCTGGAAAAAGAGACGCGACATTCGCATAAGAATTTGCTCCGCGTGAGCTGAATAACGACTGATGTATGTGCGGTTGGAAAACCGCGCCTACGATTCTGGGAAATTGTGAGTCTGCGATGGCATGGCGCTGTCCACAGCGGCGATCAGGCCGGCCACGCGCTGATGCAGTTCTTCATAGGCGGCGACGCCTACCTGCCGGTCGATCTCCAGGCCATGGCGAAAGAAAATCAACGTCGGCAGCCCCATCACTTGATAGTGCTGCGTGACGATCGGGTTTTCGTCGACGTCGAGCGCCGCCACCGCAAGCTGCGCCCCAAACTCCTGGGCCAGCATCTGCACATGCGCCGCCATGATCGTACAGGGCGCACACCATTCGGCCCAGAAATCCACTACGAACAGCCCCTCGGCTTGCAGCACTTTGTCCACAAAGTCGGCGTCGGTGACATCCTGCGGAGCGGTCAAGGCCGGGTGCGAAGCGGGGACAGGGGCGGTGGCCGGGCGAGATGAAGGCGGGTCGCCTGTGACCCAACGGCGCAATTTACGCAACATACGGATGGTCCTAACTTGAAAACCGCCGGCTCCAGCGCGCCGGCGGCCGTTGGCGATACCAGCCCATTGGATATCGCTTCAGATATCAGGGCTGAGTATATGCCCGCGCAGGATAGATGTCAAAAGGAGGGAGGAAAATGCATCTATCCTACGGGCGCGCAAGTATGATATACTGCAAGCTATCAGCCCAACGCGCGTGATCCAGATCCATGTCTGTATAGCGCCAATGGGAGACTCCCTGTCTCCCCCAAAACCATCTATCACGCCCATTCGCCCCTCTCGGCGAGGAGAGATCATGACTACATCGCCCCCCTGGGTTCGCCACTATGAGCCGGGCGTGCCCGCAACGGTCCAGATTCCGGATGTGCCGCTCTATCAGATTCTGGTCGATTCCGCCGCCAAATTCCCGGACAAAATTGCGGCGCGCATGGTCTTGAAGTACCTCAAATTTGGACTGGTGATCCAGTCCAAGATGACCTATCGCGAGCTGAACGAGGCGACCGATCGCTTTGCCGCCGCGCTGGTTGCCTTGGGGGTGCGCCAGGGTGACCGCGTGGCGCTGATGTTGCCCAATATTCCGCAATATGTGATCGCCTATTTCGGCGCACTCAAGGCCGGGGGCGTGATCGTCAACACCAACCCCACCTACACGCCGCGTGAACTACAGCATCAACTGCACGACAGCGGCGCCGAGACGATCGTCATGTTGAGCGGGCTGCACCAACGGCTGGCGCAGATCCGCAGCAACACCGCAGTCAAGCATGTCATTCTCACCGACATCCCCGACACGCTCGGCTGGCCGTTCAAGAGCTTGGTCGAACGCCAGGTGCGCTCGACCGGCATGATGGTCACAGTGGCGCCCGCGCCCGATATCTACCGCTTTGACGACCTGCTGCGCCGCTACCCTGCACAGCCGCCCCAGGCCCGCTATGCGCCCGACGACGTGATCCTGCTCCAATATTCGGGCGGCACCACCGGCGTCCCCAAAGGGGCCATGCTGACGCAACACAACCTGGTCGCCAATGTCTATCAGATGAACGCCTGGTTCACCAAGATCGAACCCGGCAACGAAAAGCTGTTGGGCGCGCTGCCCTTCTTCCATGTCTACGGCATGACGGTGGGCATGCTGCTCTCCGTCTTTGCGGGGGGCGAGTTGCTCATGGTGCCCGACCCGCGCAATACCGAGCATGTGATGGAGGTCATCGCGCACGAGAAGGCCACGCTCTACCCCGGCGTGCCCACCATGTACAACGCCATCAACAACCACCCGCGCCAGGCGGAATTCGACCTGCGCTCGGTGAAGGCCTGTCTCAGCGGCGGCACGGCGCTGCCGGTGGAGGTGGCGAACCGCTTTGAGCAGATCACCGGCGGGCGGCTGGTTGAAGGCTATGGGTTGAGCGAGTCCTCTCCGGTCGCTACGGCCAACCCACTCTATGGCGAACGGCGCACCGGGTCGATTGGGCTGCCCATCTCCAGCACACGGATCGAAATCGTCGCGCTGGAGCCGGATGCCGAGGGCAACTTCCCAACGCTGGGGCCAAACGAGGAAGGCGAGTTGGTGATCTATGGCCCGCAGGTGATGAAGGGCTATTGGCAAAACGCCGACGAGACGGCCAAGACGCTCAACCCCCAGGGTGGGCTGCATACCGGCGACATCGCCAAGATGGACGACGACGGCTACTTCTATATCGTCGACCGCAAGAAGGACCTGATCATCGCCAGCGGCTATAACATCGTGCCGCGCGAGGTGGAAGAAATCCTCTTCACCCATCCCAAGGTGATGGAGGCGGCGGTGGCCGGCATCCCCGACCCCAAGCGCGGCGAAACCGTGAAGGCCTATATCGTGTTGAAGGAAGGCGAGAACTGTACGGCGGAGGAGATCCGCGCCTTCTGCAAAGAGTATCTAGCGCCCTACAAAGTGCCGACGATGGTTGAGTTCCGCAAGGAACTGCCCAAGACGCAGGTGGGCAAGGTGCTGCGCCGGCTGCTGGTGCAAGAGGAGATGGAAAAGCAAAAGGCCGCGGCCAAGTAGTCAGTGGGTCAGAAAATTCACCGCAGAGTCGCAAAGGCCAGAGCAGAGAGGAAATAGAAGATAGAAAATTCTTTGCGTGCCCTGCGGTTTTGCGGTGAATGCTCATGCTCTCCGCAGCTTGCGATAGGTGATGCGGTGCGGGCGGTCGGCGGTGGGACCCAAGCGGCGGCGGCGATCCTCGGCATATTCGCTGTAGTTGCCGGGGAACCAGACCACTTGGCTGTCGCCTTCAAAGGCCAAGATGTGCGTGGCGATGCGGTCGAGAAACCAGCGGTCGTGCGAGATCACCAGCACCGACCCGGCAAAGCTCTCCAGGGCGTCTTCCAGGGCGCGCAGCGTGTTAACGTCCAGGTCGTTGCTCGGCTCGTCCAAGAGCAGCACATTAGCGCCCGACTTGAGCATTTTCGCTAGATGCACGCGGTTGCGCTCGCCGCCGGAGAGCGCGCCCACCTTCTTCTGCTGATCGGCGCCCGCAAAGGCGAAGCGCGCCACATAGGCGCGCGAGCTGACCAGCCGCTCGCCGATGCGCAGTTGTTCGTTGCCTTCGGAGACCTCTTCCCAGACCGTTTTGTCCGGCGCAAGGTCGTCGCGGCTCTGGTCGACATAGGCCGGCTTGACCGTGCTGCCCACGGTCAGCGCGCCGGCGTCGGGCTGCTCCTGCCCCACGATCATGCGGAAGAGCGTGGTCTTGCCGGCTCCGTTCGGCCCAATGATGCCCACGATCGCGCCGGGCGGCATGTCGAACGAGAGGTTCTCGTAGAGCAGGTTATCGCCAAACGCTTTAGCCAAGCCCTCGGCCTGGATCACCACATCGCCCAGCCGCGGCCCCGGCGCGATATAGATCTCACGGTCCTCGCGCGCCCGCTCCATCTCCTGCGAGAGCAGGTCATTATAGGCGTTGATGCGTGCCTTGCGTTTGGTCTGCTGTGCCTTAGGCGACATATGCAGCCATTCCAACTCGCGTTCCAGCGTCTTCTGGCGCGCCGATGCGGTCTTTTCTTCCTGTGCCAGCCGCTGCTGCTTCTGCCCCAGCCACGACGAGTAGTTGCCCTTCCAGGGGATGCCGTAGCCGCGGTCCAGCTCCAGAATCCAGCCCGCCACGTTGTCGAGGAAATAGCGGTCGTGGGTCACGGCGATGACCGTGCCTGCATAGGTGTGCAGATGGTTTTCCAGCCAGGCCACCGATTCGGCGTCGAGGTGGTTGGTCGGTTCGTCGAGCAGCAGGATATCCGGCGCTTGCAGCAGCAGCCGGCAGAGCGCCACGCGGCGGCGCTCACCGCCGGAAAGGATAGAGACCGGCGACTCGCCAGGGGGGCAGCGCAGCGCGTCCATCGCCAGTTCCAGGCGGCTGTCCAAGTCCCAGGCGTTGAGCGCGTCCAGCTTATCTTGCACTTCGGCCTGGCGCGCCATCAGCTCGTCCATCTCGTCGGGCGAAAGGTCTTCGCCAAAGCGGGCGTTGATGGCGTCGAACTCGGCCAGCGCGTCGACCGTCTCCTGTGCGCCTTCTTCGACGACCTGGCGCACGGTCTTGCTGTTGTCTAGCTGCGGCTCCTGCTCCAAATAGCCGATGGTATAGCCCGGAGCTAGGATCGTTTCGCCGTTGAACTCTTTTTCCACGCCGGCCATGATGCGCAGCAGCGTGCTTTTGCCGGAGCCGTTGAGACCCAGCACGCCGATCTTGGCGCCATAAAAATAGGACAGGCTGATATCGCGAATGACTTGGTTGTTGGGCGGATAGGTCTTGCTCACCCGCACCATCGAATAGATCACTTGTTTATCGTTGCTTGGTTCTTTTGCCACGGATGCTTAACCTTGTGCTTTGCTTTTTATAGGACCGAAGCCGGCGACCCAGTATAGCACAGGATGCCAAATCCGGCGCGAAGAGGCGACCAGTGCTATCTTGTGATGTGCTGATCCGGCAGGGGGCCGGAACATTTCCCAAACGCGGCCCACCCGTGTACACTAGGATGGATGAGAACGAACCTGGTGCGCGGCGCGGCCGCGGCGCTTAGAAGCATGTGGGCAGTGCGCCTGGGGCAGTGGAGGCAATGAAACGGCGGCCCGGTTGGCTCTTTTGGGGCGCACTGGCGCTCTGTCTGGTGCTGGGGCTGGAACGCATCTTGGCCGACCCGGACCAGCCCACCGGCCGCGGCAGCGTGGTCATCTCCGAGTTTGCCGCGGCCAACGGCGCGGGCATCCTCGACGACGATCAAGAACGCTCGGACTGGATCGAAATCCACAACCGCAGCGCCCAGACGGTCAATCTGGAAGGCTGGACGCTGACCGACGACTCCACCCAGCCCGACAAATGGACCTTTCGCTCCTTCCCGCTCGCGCCGGGACAGGTCACTTTGATTTTTGCCTCCGGCAAGAACCGCCGTGAGATCGAGCCGGAGAACGGGCGTCTCTATCTGCATACCAACTTCCGGCTGTCCAGCGCCGGCGGCTTTCTGGCGCTCTATCCGCCCTCCTCGCGCCGATACCTCGACGCTTCGATCTACGAATACCCGCCCCAGGTCGCCGATGTCTCCTATGGGCCGGCGGCGCTGCCCGGCGGGCGCAGCGAGCCGCGCTTTCTGGAACCCCCCACACCCGGCGCAGTGGATATCGACCAAACTGCGTGGCAGGGCGTGCTGCCGCCGGTGACCATGAGCGCGCCCCATGCGCTGGTTTCGTCGCCGATCGGCGTGGCGCTGCAGGCGGCGATGCCCGGCGCGCAGATCCGCTATACGGTTGACGGCAGCATACCCACTCTGGAAAGCGGCCCGGTCTATACCCAGCCGCTCACCCTGACCCACACAACGCTGCTGCGCGCCGTCGCCTTTCTCGACGGCTACCGGCCTTCGCCCGTGGCGACGCAAAGCTATCTTTTTCTGCCCCAAGTGCCGGCCCAACCGGCAGACCCGCCCGGTTGGCCCGCCACTTGGGGCACGCATCGTATCAACCGCGGCCCCTATCAGGCAGGCACGCCGGTGCAGGCCGACTATGCCGTGGACAGCCGTGTGGTCGACGACCCGCAGGATGGAGCGCTGCTGGAGCAGGGGCTGCGCTCGATCCCGTCGCTCTCGCTGGTGACGGAGATGGCGAACCTGGACATCTACGCTGACCCGCAGGCGCGCGGCCGTGAGACCGAACGACCCGTCTCTGTGGAATGGATCGAGGCGGACGGCGCGCCCGGTTTTCAGATCGACGCCGGCTTCCGCATCCAGGGCGGCGCGGGGCGCTGGGAGTTTATGCCCAAGCATTCCTTCCGGCTCTTTTTCCGCCGCCAGTATGGCGCGCCCTATCTCGACTACCCCGTCTTTGCCGGTTCGCGTGTCACCCGCTTTGACACCCTGGTGTTGCGCGCCGGTTCGGATTGGAGCTTTGCGGGGTATGTGCCTGAAGATGGACAGACGGTTGACTATCGCAAAACCACCTATCTGCGCGATGCCTGGGGGCGCGCCACGCAACTGGCGACCTCAGACGTTGCCGCGCATGGGCGCTTTGTCCATCTCTATTTGAATGGGCTGTATTGGGGTCTGTATGAGGTCGTGGAGCGCCCTGACGCGTCGTTTGCTGCGGCCTATTTGGGCGGCGACAAGGCGCGCTGGACGAGCATCAACCACAGCGGCTATGTCAGCGGGCAAGCCGACCGTTTTGACGTGCTGCTGGAACTGGCGCAGGCGGGAGGGCTGGATGACCCGGAACGCTACGCCACCTTTTTGGAATTCTTTGACCCGGTGCAGTTCAGCGACTATGTATTGATCAACTGGTATGCAGGCAATGCGGACTGGCTGATCAACAACTGGTATGTGGATGTGCAGAACCCGGCGGGGCGCGCCCAACTATTTATGTGGGACGCCGAAACTACTTGGGAGGAGGGGGCGGCCATCCGGCTGGCGTTGGACCCGCTGCCGGGTGCGCCTTTTCCCAATATTATCCAGCTTCTTTTCGAAGCCGCCTGGGCTAACCCGGATTTCCGCATGACCTTTGCCGACCGCGCCTATCGCCATCTCGCGGGCGGCGGCGCACTGACCGACAGCGCATCGCAGGCGCGCTGGCTCGCCCTACAGGCTCAGATTGATACGGCGATTGTGGGCGAGTCGGCGCGCTGGGGCGACACCCGTTTCCCCGAAGCGCCGATCCGCCGCCGCGACTGGCTGGCCGCCAACCAGACCGTTTTGGCACAGATGGAGGGCAACGCGGCCCGGCTGCTCGACCTGATGGTCGCAGCGGGCTATGTGCCGGCCTATGCGCCGCCCGGCCTCAGCCCGCGCGGCGGCGAGTTCGCCGATGCTGTGGCCGTGACCTTGACGCCCACGCTCCCGGCGACTCTCACCGCATCTCTGACGCCGGCGACCGGCATCGTCTATTACACAACCGACGGCAGCGACCCGCGTGCGCCCGGCGGCGCGCCGGCGCCCAGCGCGCTCCGCTATGCCGAACCCCTGCGCCTCAGCGCCTCCACCCGCCTGCTGGCGCGCACTTGGGTGGACGGCGTGTGGAGTCCGCTGCAGCAAGGGCTGTTCACCCAGCGCGGCGAACAGCCCCAGGTGCTGATCACGGAGATCATGTATAACCCTTATGTGGATGAGCAGATGGAATTCTTGGAGCTAAAGAACGTGGGCAACGGCGCGGCGGATCTGTCGGGCGCATACTTTGCGGGCATCGACTACCGCTTCTCCGAAGGCACACGGCTGGCGGCTGGCCGCCATTTTGTCTTGCTGCGCGACCTGTCGCGCTTCCGCCGCCGCTATCCCGACGTCGAGATCGACGGCGTCTATCGCGGCAAGCTTTCGGACAAGGGCGAGACGTTGACGCTTTACGCCGCCGACGGGTCGATCATCACCCAAGTGAGCTATGACGACGACCGCGGCTGGCCGTTGAGCGCCGACGGCGCGGGCGATTCGTTGGTCTTGGTGGAGGGCTGCGCCGACCCCAGCACGCGCGCTTGCTGGCAGGCAAGCAAGACGCTCTATGGCACGCCCGGCGCCGACGAGCCGGGGGCGCCGTAGCGCCATGGCTCGCCCGCGCACCGCGCTGCGCTATGAGTTGAAATATCTGATCCGCCGGGAACAGGCCAAAGGCTTGGTCGATGACCTGCAGGGGCGCATGACCCTCGACGCTTACGGCGACGAGCGCGGCGTCTACCCGATCACCAGTCTCTATTACGACACGCCGGACTATAAAGCGTATTGGGGCAAGCTCGACGGCGAGCGCAACCGGCGCAAGGTGCGTGTGCGCGTCTATGGGGAACAGACCGTTACGCCCGACACGCCGGTTTTTTTGGAGGTCAAACAGCGCATCGACAAGCTGATGCGCAAGCGGCGCGTGGCGCTGCCCTATCAACAGGCCATCGCTTTTGACGATTTTCCCGACCTGGCGGCGGCGCGGGCAGAGGCCGGGCCTCCCAGCGGGGAGGCTGCGCTGCTGCAAGAGGTCTATTATCTCTACCGCACGTTGCAACTGCGCCCGGCCTGCGTCGTCACCTATGAGCGCATGGCCTTTGAGGGGGATGCGTATTACCCCGACCTGCGCGTCACCTTCGACAGCAACTTGCGCGGGCGTGTCCACGACCTGTCGCTGCTCTCCGGCGGCAGCGCCGCCAATCAATACGTCTTTGACCCAAACTATAGGGTGCTGGAAGTGAAAGCCAATATCAACGTCCCCGGCTGGCTGGCGCAACTCTTGGCCGCCCACCGCTGCACCTTTTATCGCATCAGCAAATATTGCCTGGTTTTGGAACACAGCAAAGCCATCGCCAGTCGGCAACGGATCGTGCAGCGCTAGGCGGGCGCATTCGGCCAATTGTGCGGCATTCAGTTATCGCGTTCACCAGTATAGGATAAGAAACTCCATGGATTTTGGCAGCCTCTTGGCCGCGCTCCAAGACACCACCGAGGTCTTCACCGTCCAGGATGTCATCCTGACCATCGTCCTGAGCTTTGTGTTGACGCTGGCCATCGGCTGGGTCTATCGGGATACGCATCGCGGCGTGGCCTATTCGCAGTCCTATGTGCAGACGCTGGTGCTCATGGCGATGGTCGTGGGGATCATCATGCTGGTGATCGGCTCCAACATTGCGCGCGCCTTTACGCTGGTGGGCGCGCTTTCGATTGTGCGTTTTCGCAACGCCATCAAAGAGACGCGCGACGTGGGCTATCTCTTTTTTGCCATGGCGATCGGCATGGCATGCGGCACGCGCTTTTACCTGCTGGGCGTTGTCTCGACCGTGTTCATCGGCGCCCTCCTGTGGGCCATGGACCGCTATAACTTTTTTGCCAAGGATGCTGCGGTGCAGTTGCTCAAGGTGCGCCTTGCCAGCGATCTGCCCCACGCCACGATCTTTGACGAGGTCTTTCGGCGCTATCTGGTGCGTTCCGACCTGGTCGCCATGGAGACCGTCCAGGCCGGCACGCTGACCGAACTGGTCTACAGCGTGGAGTTGAAGCGCCGCGCCGACGTGCAGGCCTTTTTGCGCGAGCTGGCCGTGCTCAACGACAACAACAAGATCGTCCTGATCACCGGGCAGCAGGAAATCGATCTGTAGACAGGTCGCTGGGGGGGTGCGCGGGCGTGGTATAATGGCCGCGCACACCGGCGGCGGAGCGTGAGGGGCAAGGGGGCAGTCTATGGCTTGGGCAGCAGGCGCGCAGGCTGCGCTGGTTGAGCGGCTGCGCGGCGCGGGCTATAAGGTGACCCCGCCGCGGCTGGCCGTGTTACAGGTGATCGAACAAGGCGGAGATCATCTCAATCCCAATGAGATTCTGGAGCAGGCCAGGGCCATCCACCCGGCATTGGGCCGCGCCACCGTCTATCGCACGCTCGAACTGCTGACGCAGTTGGGCATCGTGCGCCCGATTTTTGTGGGCGAGAGCGGCCCCACCTATATCCGCGCCGACGGCAATCACCATCACCTGGTTTGCGCCCACTGCGGCCGCGTGGTCGACTTTGATCAGTGCATGGCCGACAGCATGACGCAAGATCTGGCGCGGCGTTTCGGCTTTCGCATCACCAGCCATCTGCTCGAATTTTACGGCGTCTGCGCCGACTGCCAGGCCTAAGCTGCTAGCGAGCAAGAAGGGCAACCGCAAAGGGCGCAAAGTCCAGAAGGGAGAAGCCGGCAAGCGTAGGCGCGGTTTTCCAACCGCACCTGCATGCAGAGCCAAGCGCGCACACCGCGGGCGACGCCGGATCTCGCACCTGCGCGCCACTACCGTATACCCCCACCGCATTGCATAACATCGCATTGCATAAGGAGTCGCTATGGACGCCGCCAACCTGTCAAACCTGAACCTGTCGATTGTGCCGATTGAGAAGCCCGAAGCAGTCAATTTTGTCCTGGGGCAGAGCCATTTTATCAAAACGGTCGAAGACATCCACGAAGCGTTGGTCGGCGCGGTGCCGGGCATCCGCTTTGGGCTGGCCTTTTGCGAGGCGTCCGGCCCGGCGTTGATCCGCTGGACCGGCACCGACGACGCCATGATCGAACTGGCGCAGCGCAACGCGCAGGCGCTCGCCGCCGGCCACAGTTTTATTTTGTTTTTGGGCGAGGGCTTTTACCCGGTCAATATCCTCAAGACGGTGCAGGCTGTGCCGGAGGTCTGCCGCATCTTTTGCGCCACAGCCAACCCGACTCAGGTGATCGTGGTCGAAACCGGCCAGGGCCGCGGCATCTTGGGGGTAGTCGACGGGCTGAAGTCGCAGGGGATCGAAGGCGAGGCGGAGATCGCGGCGCGCAAACAACTGCTGCGCCGTTTTGGCTACAAGTTCTGAGGATTCGACTCTGGTCAGAGAGTGTTGATCGGGCGAAGCGTCTCGCTGCCGCCAGGCCAAAAGACATAGCCGCCCATTACAGTTTGGATATACTGCGGCTCGTTGGGCACCGGTTCGATCTTGCGGCGGATACGATAGACCAGGTTCTTGAGCAGCGTATTGTCGCCCACGCTGTAATCATTCCAGACGCGGCTGATGATCATCTCGTTTTCCAACACTTGGCCTGGGTTATAGAAGAAGAGGCTGACCAGACGGTTCTCTAGGGCGGTCAAACGCACTTCCTCGCCTGCCGGCGTTCGCAGGCGACGGCGCACAGTGTCGAGGTGAAAGGCGGCGATGTTGATCTCGCGCCCCTGCGCGCGCTGGGCGTGGACGCGGCGCAGCCAGACGTCGATCTTGGCGAGAAAGAGGGGGTTGCCGATCGGCTTGGTGATGCACTCGTCGACGCCGGCGCCGTAGACCGTGAGGTGATAGCGCTCGTCGCGCTCATAGGTCATCAGCAGCAGCGGGTTGACATATTCGGCGCGTACTTGGCGGCACAGCACCACGCCGTCGGTGCGGTCGGTATCGACCAGGATCAGCGTATAGCGGTTGAGGTCGTTCCCTTGGCGCAGATGCGAATCAATGCCGGTGACGTCGACTTGCATGCCACGCAGGGTCAGCCCATGGGCGAGCATGTCGGCTGCCTCCTGGTTGTCGGTAATGATGAGGATCTGCTGCATAATGGGCCTAGTAGAGTGCGATGGCAGTGGCAACGAATGAGAGCGTAGCATAGGATTTTGGCGCATAGGATCTGAATGTGTCGTCCAAGGGACGACCGGCGAAACCGAAACGCGCGTCGAAACGGATGCTCATGGGACGTCATTGTCAACCTGTCTGAGCACGCGACCTTGCGCGCCTTTCGGGCTATGCGGTTGTGATGCGGTCGGCCTGGCTGGGTGCGTGTCGAGAGCGCTTTGGCTGCCACGCTGCACCTGAGTGTCCGATAGGTTAGGGGGCTAGTCTATGGGGCATGATGTCGGCGTGAGTAAAGCGCCGGCGTGCTGGAACTTGGCACGCACCTAAGGTTCTTTTTCTGAGTCGTCTGTCCTTGACAGGATTCTGTGTCGGCCCCTGTCGCGCCCTGTATCGTCGCGCTGCGCTGGGCGGTTGTCAACAGAGATCAATGTCAATATGCTGTCAGTTTGTGACAGTTAATGAAAGATAACAGGTTTGCAGGGTTTGTCCTGTCTTGATGGAAGCTTTGTCTAGGGGTGAGTTCTGCATCACCCGCCCGCGTTGTCGCTCGGTTAAGGAGCAAACCTGTCACTGACCCGCGCAGTTTGAAATAGACGTGACATTTGTCACTTCCTTGTGCGCTTGCTTTATGGAATACTGTGGGCACTTGGGCGTGGCTACCGTCCTGGGGCGCGGCCCAGGGATATTTCGCCTGTCTAGCCACCTGGAATTGGAGACTTGTCGCGCGTTCGCCGAGTGCGCCCGTTGAGAACGAAGGAGACATCGACGCCTATGCTCACCAAGGAAACCGTGCAGAGGGAGCGGGGACCCCAAGCCATGGCTACGGTTGTGATTGTGACGCATGAGGCCGATCTCGGCTGGGCCGACATGGTCTGTGTGGCCGTCGAGGACGCGCTGCCGGTGCGCGCCGCCTATGCCAACGTCTGTCTAGACGGCTATCAGGAGAGTGAGGCGAGCGCATCGGCGCTTGACGATGCAAGCCTGATCCTGCTCTATGACATGGACTTCACCGCTGCGTTGGCTACAGTCCACGCTCTGCGCGCGCATTGCATCCAGGAACCGCTTTTGCTGGTGAGCCGTGTCCAAGATGAAGAGAGCCTGCTGCGCGCTTATGCCGTCGGCGTCGACGAGTGTATCCACGCCACGATCGGGCTGTCTTTGCTCTTGGCGAAGCTGCGCGCCTGGCTGCGCTGGACGCCAAACGGCCCCGGATTTGCGGCGTCGCCCGGCTCCCCCTGTTAACTTGTTCTAGCTTGCCGGATCCCCAACTACAGGATCGGCCCGCCCAGCGCGGGCCGTTTTGCTGTCTAGCCCCTGGTCCGTTCCTGTCTGTCGCGCCGTGAGGCGCGCCTTGTCTGTCGCGCCTGTACGCCATTCCTGCGACCGGCTGTGACCTGCCCGGCGACCGGGTTTGTGACGCGCGCCTGCTAGACTGTGCATATTCCCCGCTTTCTGCCGCCCCATTGAACTGCCCGTGTTGTGTGGACTCAGGTCGGCTCGTCGGAACGTACAGCCGGGTATCTGCCCGAAGACGGTACACAAGGAACGGAACCCAATGCCCAACTCGCCACTCGCCCTCTACGCCGAGTATGCTTCCGGTATCACGCTGACCATGGAGCGAATGCCCTGGGAGAATGTCCATTATATGGTAGAAGTGTTGCACGAGGCGCGGCTGCAGCGTCGCGCAGTCTTTGTCTTGGGCAACGGCGGCAGCGCCGCCACAGCCAGCCATCTGGTCTGCGACCTGGACAAGAACACCGCCAGCGCAGCCGCCTATCCGCGCTTCCGCGTCATGGCCCTCAACGACAATATGGCGCTGCTCTCGGCGCTCGCCAACGATTGTGGGTATGAGACGGTCTTTGCGGAGCAGCTCAAGAACTTCCTGCAGCGTGACGACGTCGTCATCGCTATCTCGACCAGCGGCAACTCGCCCAATGTGCTGCAGGCTGTGGACTATGCCAAGCAAGCGGGCGCGTTTACCATCGGCTGGGCCGGCTATCAGGGCGGTCAACTGGCGGCGCTGGTCGACCTGCCGGTGATTGTGCCCAACCATTCGATTGAGCAGATCGAGGATATCCATCTCATGCTGGGGCATATGGTGACGCAAGCTCTACGCACCTATTCCATGCTGCCCGATACGGTTGAGATGTCCTACGTCTGGCGTGTTCCCGCCGGCGAGACGGCAAATGGGAACGGACGCCATAACGGCAGCGGGACGCACAATGGGGTACATAAGGGCAATGGGATACACAACGGGGAGGGCGCACATGCCGGCAGCGCAGATCACGGCCTCCCTGTGAACAATCTCCCTGTAAACGGCGTCAGCGCCGGCGCTGACGGTAACCGTCCCAAGGGGCGCACAGCGCAGAGACACACGCACGGCTCGCGCAACTGACCGTGCTTCCGGCGGCGCTCTTAGCCGCGCCCCGCAGGGGGTACAACCGAATCTGGCCTGTCTGCGGCGCATCCACCCGATGCGCCGTTTTGCTGTGGCTTGCTCGTGGCGTGTGTCGGCATGCGCCACCGTCCGCCAAGCGCTCCCCGCGTTTGAGTAGAGACCGTGTGACCATAAACCGCCGCCGCATCGAGGAGATCATCACCTTTGGCGGACTTGATGGCATGGCGCACCGGGGGTACACTAGAGCCATGTTTGCCAATGTCCGCGGGTTGCCGCGGCGGTCGGTCTGTGTTTGCGCTGGTTTCGCGCCGTGAGGGAAGCATATGCGTCGCTGGTTGACCCCGACCCTGATCCTGGCGCTGGCTGTCGGGGGATGGTACGGCTATCAATATTGGCTCAAAATGCGGCAGGCCGCCCAAGCGCTGCCCGCCTATGAGACGGTGGCAGTGACGCGCGGCACAATCGCCAGCACAGTCAGCGCCACGGGCAGCATTCAGCCCAACGCCGAGGTCGCGCTCTCGTTCCGCTCGCCGGGGCTGGTGATCCAGGTCGCGGTGAGTGCGGGGCAAACGGTGGCGCAGGGTGATGTGCTGGCTTCGCTCGACACGACCGACCTGGTTCTGGCGCTGGCCCAGGCCAAGGTGACGCTGGAGATCAACGAGGCGCAGCTTGCCAAGGCCGAACAGCCCGCCACCGCCGAGGATATCGCCGCCGCCGAGGCCAACATCCAGGTGGCTCAGGCCAACATCTCCGGCGCGCAGGCCGCGCTCGCCAGCGCGCAGGCCGCCTATGACAAGCTAGTGGCCGGGCCGACCGAGGAAGAGCGCATCGTCAACCGCGCCGAGGTCATGCAGGCCGAGGCCAATGTCAGGCGCGCCCAGCAGGCCTTTGACCAGGTGCGCCATCTGTCTACCGTCGGCGCTACGCAGCAGGCCGCCGACCTGGAACGCGCTACCCAGGCGTTGGAGGTTGCCCAGGCCAAGGCTGCGCTGACCGAGATGCCGCCCGACGACGCGCAACTGGCCGCGGCGCGCAATCAGATCGCCCAGGCTGAGGTCGCCGTGACCCAGGCCCAGGCCGGCCTGGTCACGGCCCAGAGCCAACTCTCGACCCTGCAGAGCGGCCCTGCCGAGGAAGACCTGGCAGTGTTGCGCGCCCAAGTGCGCCAGGCGCAGATCAACCAACTCCAGGCCGAAAACGCGCTGGCCAATGCCCAGATCGTCGCACCCTTTGCCGGGATCGTCACCGCCGTCAACGTCGACGAAGGCGCCTTCTCCAACGCCGCCGTGCCTGACATCGTTCTGACCGACCTGAGCAGCTTTTACATGGAACTGCTGGTCGACGAGATCGACGTGCGCCAGATCGAAGTGGACCAGCCGGTTTCGATCCGGCTCGACGCTCTGCCCGACGCCGAAGTGACCGGCCGCGTGACCAAGCTGGCGCGCACGGCCACCGATGTCAACGGCGTCAAGGTCTATGAAGGGACGATCACGCTTGACTCCACCGAGGCGCCGCTGCGCGCCGGCATGAGCGCCACCGCGTTGATCACTACCGCCGATCTGGACCATGTGCTGCTGCTCCCCAACCGCTTTATCCAGATCGACCGCGAAAACGGTTCGGCGTTTGTCTATAAGTTGGTCGACGGCGAACCGGTGCGCCAGACGGTGGAACTGGGGGTGCGCAACGAAGGGGTGACCGAGATCGTGGACGGTCTGGCCGTCGACGACACGGTGGCGCTGGTGGCGCAGAGCAGCCAGGAAGAGCTGCGCGGTACGCTCTTTGGCGGCAACTAGACTCTGGGGGCAACTAGGCTTCGAGGTATTTGAGGAAAGCAGCGTTCCATGCACATGGCTGAGTCGTTGCGCATCGCCATTCGGGCGCTGGCGGCCAACAAACTTCGTAGCATCCTGACGATGCTCGGCACGATCATCGGCGTGGCCGCCGTGTTGACGCTGATGTCGGTGGGCCAAGGCGTCGAGCAGTATGTCACCGCGCAGTTTTCCAGCATCGGCACCAATCTGCTCTTTATTGTCCCCGGCCAGCTTTCGGATGGGCCTCCATCGCAGCGCGTCCCCGGTTCCAGCACCCTCACCCTGAGCGATGCCAACGCCATTGCCGAACCCAACCGCATTCCGGATGTAGCCGCGGTCGCGCCGGAGATTACCGGTCAGGCCCAGGTCTCGCGCGGGCGGCGCAGCCTCAGCCTGCAGGTCAGCGGCGCCACGCCGGACTATGCCATCACCCGCTCTTGGGCGCCGAGCCTGGGCAGCTTTATCGGCGCGACCGATGTCCCCGACCGGGCGCGCGTTGCGGTACTTGGGTCCCGCGCCTACGAGCGGTTTTTTGAACCGGGCGAGTACCCGATCAACCAGACGATCCAGATCGACGACCTGGTCTTCCGGGTGATTGGGGTGATGGAGGAAAAGGGCGGCAGCGGGTTTGGCAACCTCGACGACCTGGTCTTTGTGCCGTTTACCACGGCCCAAGACCGGCTCTTCCGGCGCAGAACCACCAGCGGCGACTATCGCGTGAGCGTGATCTATGTGTCGGTGCAGACGGCAGATGCCATGCGCCAGGTGCAAGAGGAGATCACACTGCTGCTGCGTGAACGTCACAATATCAGCTATCTCAACGAGGATGATTTTAGCGTCATCAACCAGGCCGACCTGATCTCGATCTTTGGCGATATCCTGGGCGCGCTGACATTGTTCCTGGGCGCCATCGCCGGGATCAGCCTGCTGGTGGGCGGCATCGGCATTATGAATATCATGTTGGTCAGCGTCACCGAGCGCACGCGCGAGATTGGGCTGCGTAAAGCGGTGGGGGCCAGACGCCGCGATATCCTCGGCCAGTTCCTGCTCGAAGCGGTGACTCTTTCCTTCACCGGCGGGCTGTTGGGGATCGCCATCGGCGTGGCCGGCGCGCAGGCCATCAGCCGCCTGCAGGAAGGCTTTGCCGCCGTCGTCACCTTGGATGTTATCCTCATCTCGATCCTGTTTTCGTTGGCGGTCGGCCTGTTCTTTGGCATCTACCCGGCACACCGCGCCAGCCGTCT
>JADLFO010000287.1 GCA_020845455.1 Caldilineaceae bacterium | reverse complement strand
GCGGGGCGGCGTCGGCAGGGACGGCGTGCAGGGCGGCGCTGTCTTGCGCGTTCGCCGGCTGGTCAAGAGCCGGCGCAGGCAGCGCGGCGTCCGCCAGCAGGGGAACTTCTTCCATGGGGCCGCCGGTGGTCACCAAGGGGCCATAGACCCAGCCGTTGGTCTCTTGATAGCGCACCTGCCACCAATCGGGCCAAGCAGGGTGTCTGCCGGTGATGGGTAGGGCCGCCCCCGCGGCAGCCTGGGCGACGATGCCGAAGTCGGTGCTTGGCCCGCCGCGCAGGTTGAGTAGGGCCGCCTGGACAAAGGCGGTGGGGACCGTGGGCGGTGGCGTGGGAGTCAGCGTGGGCGCGGGGGGCGCTTCGGGTACGGCAGCGGGCAGCGCGGCGACCTGGACCGGCACACCGCCGCCCGCCTTGAACTGGCCGCTGTAGGCTGCGGTCAGGTTGAGGAAGTGGTCGCCGAAGGCGGCGCTCGGTTCGATGTAGGAGCCTTCGGGCCATTCGTTAAAACTGTTGACCACGATCCAGTTGGGCCGGCTGGCAATGGCCGCCTGCCAAGACTGCGCGTAGTAATCGCCTCCGGCGCGGTCGCGCGCAAAGCCGCCGGCCCCGCGGATGCGTACGTCGTCATAGCCGGGCATGACCGTAGCGATCCAGAATTTATAGACGCCAAAATTCTGGCGCGCCTGTTCGACGCGCGTGGCAAACTTCTGGTTGGTGGCGTTGAGGTCGGCAGGCGGGTTCCAAGTGTTGCTGTAGAGGTGATGGCCGTCGAAGACGGAGAGATAGCCGGTATCCACCCCTTCGGAGATCCAGAGTTGGCTGTGCCCGGGGTCGGCCTGGCTGCGGATCGCCTGCCAGGTATCTACGCCATAGACGCTAGGCCGCCAGAAAAAGACGACCGGTCGCCCGTCCACGCGCAGATAGGCCGGATGGGCGGCATGAACCGCCTGCAGGTGTTGCAGCGCGGCGGTGACATCGCCCACGCCGCCCATGAAGGGCGAGTTGGTCTCGAAGAGCACGCCGATCTTGAAGCCGCGCGCCGAGGCTTCCTCCAGCATGGCGCTCAGGTTGGGTTCGGTCTGGTTGCCGCCGCCAGGGCCATACCAGGCGACCAGCAGCGCGTCAATCCCGGCGCGCTGCGCCTGTTCGATATGGCGGCCCATGACGCCGCGGTCGCTGCTGGCGTAGGGTTCGGCGGGCAGATCGCTGAGCCGGTCATAGCTCCAGGTATTTTGGTCGTACCAGGTGTAGTAAAAGGCCAGCACCAGCGGGTCGCTGCTGCCTTGGGCCAATAGCGCAGCCGGCACGCTGAAAGCCAGCAGGAGCGCGGCGGCCAGCGCCCAACGGGCGGCGCGGCGCAAGCCTCTCGATGGAGAATGCAGGGATAGGCAAATTGGGCGGCGAGTGTTCACAGATCGGGATCGTACCATGGGGCCAGGATGCGGCCAAATGGGGATCAATGGGGATAGCTGTCAGCTATCCTCCTTGATACTACTGCCCTGCCGCCATGTATCCGTATCGTAAGGCGGCTCCGGCGTAAACTCAAGCCGGCGGATGGCAGGCAGGGCAAACAGCTCGCCCAGTATCATGGCGGTCGCGCCCCAGATGATCTGCTGCTGCACGCGGAAATAGGGCACATCGGCGACGCGGTCGCGCAGTTGCCAGACCTCCACATGCTTGTTGCCTGGTTCGAGGAACTCGACCAGCGGCGCTTCGATCAGCAGCGCCACCTCGCGCGGGTCGATCTCAAAATCGGGGCGGCGCTCGCAACAGCCGACGACCGGCAGCACCATGTTGTTGCTGGGCCGCACATAGAGCGGGCTGAGCTTGCCCAAGATCTCGACCGCACCGGGCGAAACGCCGATCTCCTCGCGCGCCTCGCGCAAGGCGGTGGCGACCAGATCGCCGTCCTGCGGCTCGCGCCCGCCGCCGGGCAGCCCCACCTGCCCGCTGTGGACGCCGGGATAGGTGGGGCGCAAGATCAGTGGGAAGTAGACCGTGCCGGCATAGGGATAGAACAAGACCAGCACACTGCTTTGGCGCGCGTCGGGCCGCGGGGGGCTGTCCGTCTCGTCGTCGGGCCGTGGGACGGGGGCCATGCCGAACTGGGCCATGGGGCCGGGCAGCGGCTGCGCGAGGTTACGGCGCATGTTGACCGTGAACCGGCGAAAAAGGTCGTTCATAGGGCGCGACAGATCAGCCCCTTGAGGTATTCGCCTTCGGGAAAGGTGAGGGCGACCGGGTGATCGCGGTCCTGGTGCAGCCATTCGAGGATTTGCGCGTCGCGGCGCGCATCCTCGGCTGCGCTGAAGATCACTTTCTGAAAGAGGTCGTCGCCGACTAGCCCGCTGCAGCTAAAGGTCGCCAGGATGCCGCCCGGCTTGAGCAGCCCCAGGGCCAGCATGTTGATGTCTTTGTAGCCGCGCAGGGCGCGCTCGACGGCCTGTTTGTTCTGGGCAAACTTGGGCGGGTCGAGGATCACCACGTCAAATCGATGGTCGTGCGCATCGCGCCAGTCGCGCAGGATGTGGAAGATGTCGCCGGCGATGTTCTCGGTCTGCTGGTCGGGGTCATAGCCGTTGCGGCGCAGATTTGTCTCGGCCAGTTGCAACACGT
The DNA here is from genome assembly GCA_020845455.1 of Caldilineaceae bacterium. Lineage (GTDB taxonomy): Bacteria > Chloroflexota > Anaerolineae > Caldilineales > Caldilineaceae > QEUY01. The sequence goes on along the minus strand of JADLFO010000287.1, from coordinate 38,051 downwards.
CGGCGCTGCTGTCGATGTTGGTGACATGCGCTGCCCCCGCGGCTAGGGCGTGGACGGCAAAGGCCCCGGTATAGCTAAAGCCGTTGAGTACGCGCGCGCCGGCGCAATAGGCGGCCACGTGGCGGCGGTTGGCGCGCTGGTCCAGATAGAAGCCGGTCTTCTGGCCGCCGGCAAGGTCTACCGCAAAGTGCAGCCCCGCTTCTTCGATCTCGACCTGATCAGGTGGGGCCTCGCCCGCCAGCAGCCCATGCGCCTCGCCCAGCCCTTCCAGACGGCGCGCGGCGGTGTCGCTGCGTTCGATCACCCCGCGACAGCCGGTCAGCTCGAGCAGCAGCCCCGCCAACTCCTGCTTACGCTTGTCGATGCCCAGCGTGCCCGCCTGCAAAACTAGATAGTCGGCGTAGCGGTCGACGATGAGGCCGGGCAGATAGTCGTTTTCGCCGTTGACAAGGCGATAGGCGTTGGTTGTGGCGTCTAGGTCGAGTTGGCGGCGGCGCTGTATGGCTTCGTCCAGCCGTCGCCGCCAGAAGGCTGCGTCAATCGGCTGGTTCACGTCCCATGTCAGCAGCCGCACCTGGATCTGGCTGGCGCGGTTGAGATAGCCGCGCGCCAGCCAGCGGCTGCTGGGGCTGTAGACGTCCACGACTTCTCCGTCCACCACATCGCTGGGCAGGCGGTTGATGGCGCCGCTGAAGACCCAAGGGTGATGCTGGATCACCGGCTTTTCTCGCCCTGATTTGAGGACGACAGGCTCACCCGCGTCCGGCTCGACAGATTGCATCGGTTCCATGATCTGACCTATTCCGTTCTCCCTATTCCGTTCTCCGCTGATATCTCCGCTTGTTCCAGGGTGGGGTCACTGGGGTCGCCGCGGCTTACCTCCCAGCCATATTCGTTGATGGTGAGGGTGGCGTCCGGCAGATAGATGGTGCGGGCTGCCGAGTCATAGGTAAATTCGACCGGCCCTGCCGGCGTGGTTAAGACGCCGCACACCTCGCCCTCGCGGCGCGCGGTGAAGCGCACCTGATAGCCGCGATAGATAACCCAGTGCGTCAACGGTTTGACATTGCTGTGGCTGCGTGTGGCTGCCATCTTCCCTCCTATTCAGCGGCCGCCTGTGTTACTGCCGCCTGCCCACCTGTCGCCAGTTCCGCCGCTGTCGCGCTCGCGGCAGAATGCGCCGGTCGCCAGGTCAAGATGCGGACCTGCTGCGTCTGGGAGGTGATGGCCGCGGCGTGGGCCAAGGCCAGCCCGCAAACCCATACCACATCGCCCTGCGCGTCGACCAGCACAGGCCAACCGGCGCGCAGCGCCACCGGGGTCTTATGGTCGGTGAACAGGTCGCCCAGGCTGCGCTGCCGGCCCGCCATGCCCAAGGGCGCGATCTTCATGCCGGGCTGCGCGGCGCACAGGTGCAGTTCGGCACAGGGGCCGGCATCCACGGCGGCGAACCAGGGGTCGTGGCTGCTGCGCCAGGTGGACGGCAGCCCGTCCGGCGTAGCCAACGTGCTGGTCAAGCGCCATTCCCCGGCGGCCAGCGCGCCTTGCGGCGGGAGCAGGCGGGGCAGCCGCTCGGCGGGGGAGGCCAGATAGGGATGGTCGGGCTGCACGGGCAGCACGGCGGCGCGATGCAGGCTGAGCCGCCGCGGTGTAGCGGGCGGCGCATCCGGCGGCGCGCTGATCAGGGTCCAGGCTATGCCGCCGATCAGCGGGTGCGGCCCGCTGCTGTGCTGGGCCTCGCCCAGCGCATCGAGCAGCCGGTCAATCGTCTCCAAGCCTGCGTCGCGCAGGTCTACGCCCAGGTAGGCCAGCGCCAGCCGCAGCACGCCGCGGCGTGTCGCCAGGTCGAGCACGCCCAGCCCGCCGGCATCCAGCAGGCAGCGGTCGGGCGACGGGGACGCGGCGTCCAGGCGCAGCGCGTCGAGCGCGGCCTGATCGATGCGGCGGCTGCGCGCGGCCTCTGCCGCAAAGAGATCGGCGGTACGGCCCAAGGTTACCACCAGCGCCGGGTTGATCTCAGTAAGCTGGGGCAGAATGGTATGGCGTATCTGGTTACGCAGCAGCCTCGTATCTTGATTGCTGGCGTCGTCGCGCCAAGACAGCCCATAGGCGGCGCAATAGACGAGGATGTCGGCCCGGCGTACGCCTAGCAGCGGGCGCACCAGCCACACCGCCGCGCCTGCGGGGTGGGGCAGGGGCGCGGCCCAGGCCATGCCCGCCAGCCCAGCAGGGCCGCTGCCGCGCAGGAAGTGTATGAGCACAGTTTCGGCCTGGTCGTCTTGGTGATGGGCCACGGCGACGCAGGCCGGCCCGGCGGCATCGCCCACGGCGCAGGCGGTGACGTGCAAAAAGGCATAGCGCGCCGCACGCGCTGCGGCCTCCAAACCTGCCGGGTGGTCGTCGAGTTGGCCGGGGGCCAGCCGCGCCGTATGGAGGGGCAACTCTAGCCGCTGGGCCAGCGCCGCCACCCAGGCGGCATCGGCGGCGGATTGCGGGCGCAGGGCGTGGTCCAGATGCGCCACATGCAGCGCCAAGCCCCAATGCGGCGCAAACTGGCGCAGGGCGTGGAGCAGGCAGACGCTGTCAGCGCCGCCGCTGACGCCGACGACGACCGGCAGGGGTGCGCTCGTTTGGCCGCTGAATAGATGGTGTCGAGCTTGAGCCGCCGCCAAGCCGCGCAATACCGCGTGTGTCCCGGCCTGGGCCGGGTCGAGGAGAGCGGACAAGCCGTCTGCTGGCAAGACATTCACCGCAGCATTATACCATAGAGCGGAGTTGGGGTGCTTTTTTGACAGCCAATCGCTTATGGTATAATTTCGTACGATCTGCTGCCTGCGTCCAGTGTTCATCCGCCGGGATAGGCGCTATGGTAGATGCCATAGTAGATGCCGGATGCTCTGCCGGTGATCGATTGGTATCATTGCGCGCGCAGCGCTGGGCTTGACCGCAGATGTGTAAGTCATAGGGAATCTTGTGTGTGATTAATCCACTGGACTGGTTACTCGGGCTTTTTTCGCTGGATATTGGGATCGATTTGGGCACGGCGAATACGCTGGTGCATGTGAAGAACAGGGGCATCGTGATCAATGAGCCGTCGGTGGTGGCGATCGACAAGTCGTCGCGGCGGCGCAACCAGGTCAAAGCGATCGGCAACGATGCCAAGGAGATGGTAGGCCGCACGCCTGCCCACATTGTGGCGATCCGGCCGCTGCAGGATGGGGTGATCTCCGACTTCGACGTGACCGAGCAGATGATCCACCATTTCATTGGCAAGGTACACGGCAACCGTGCCTTTGGCGCGGCGCGGCCGCGCGTGGTGATCGGCATTCCCTCGGGCGTGACCGAAGTGGAGAAGCGCGCCGTGCGCGATGCGGCGATCAGCGCCGGGGCGCGCGAGGCCGGGCTGGTGGAAGAGCCGATGGCCGCGGCCATCGGGGCCGGTCTGCCGGTCACCGAGTCGGTCGGGTCGATGATCGTGGACATCGGCGGCGGCACGACGGAGGTCGCCGTGATTTCGCTGGGCGGGATCGTCGTCTCGCGCTCGATCCGCGTGGCGGGCGACGAGATGAACGAGGATATTGTCAACTATGCCCGGCAGAAGTATAACCTGCTGATCGGGCTGCGCATGGCCGAGCGCACTAAGATCGAGATCGGGTCGGCCTACCCTATGGAGCGCGAGCGCACGATGATCCTGCGTGGGCGCAACTTGGTGACGGGGCTGCCTGAAGCGGTCGAAGTCAGTTCGGTCGAGATCCGTGAGGCATTGTCCGGGTCGGTTCAAGTCATTGTCGACGCTGTCAAGGCCACGTTGGATGAGACGCCGCCCGAACTGGTGGCAGACCTGATGGAGTATGGGATTGTGCTGGCTGGCGGCGGCGCGCTGCTGCACGGGCTGGCGCAGCGTCTGCAAGACGAGACCCGGATGCATGTCTATGTGGCCGACAACCCCCTGACCGCGGTGGTGATGGGCGCCGGCATGATTCTGGAGAAACCTGAATTTTACCGGGAGACCCTGACCAGCATGCAGCGCAAGAGCACGATCCGCTGATCGCCCTGTCGCCGATCAGCCTATGCAGCGTGCTGTGATTCATCCGATTGTGTTTATTCAATTGTGTATGCCGCTCGCTATCGGTTGCCACGTCGGTTCGCAGTGGCGCTTACCCTGTTCTGATCCCTTTTGCTATGCGTGATACTGAACGTAGACCGTGGTCGTTGGGCGATATTGGATTTCGCCTGGTGATTTTGGGCCTGGCGGCGCTGGTCTTGATGGCGCTCCAGGTGACGGGCCAATTGCGCCCTGTGCAGAGCGCCATTACGCAGATCACTTCCCCGGCGCAGACCGGGGCGACCGGCCTGACTGAAAATGTGACCGACGCCATTGCCTTTGTGTCCGAACTGCGCAATCTGCGCCAGCGCGCCGCCGAGTTGGAACAGGTCAACAACAGCCTCCTGGTTGAAAACTTTGAGCTGCGTGAAGTCCAGCGCGAGAACCAGGTGATGCGCGAGATGCTGCGCTTTGCCCAGACGCGGCCTGGGCTGGAATTGCGCGGCGCGCAACTGGTGGCACGCGTTATCGGCCAGGATAGCAACAACTTTCTCGAATACATCATGCTCGACTTGGGCGCTAGCCACGGCATCGAGGTCGGGATGGCGGTGCTGACCGACCAGGGGCTGGTGGGGCGCATCAGTTCGGTGACGGATTCGACCTCGAAAGTATTGTCGATCACCGATGCCGGCAGCGCGGTCAACGCCATCATGCAGAGCAGCCGGCTCAACGGCGTGGTGCGCGGCGTGCCCGGCGGCGACCTGATCATGGATTATATTCCCCAGAACGCTATCTTTAGCGCCGGTGAGATGGTGCTGACGTCGGGGTTGGGCGGGCGCTTCCCCAAGGGTATCGTGATCGGCCAGGTGGTCGAGATCCGCCAGCGCGATATCGACGTCTTCCAACAAGCGGTCGTGCGCCCCACGGTCGATTCCCGCCGGCTGGAGCTGGTGATGGTCGTCACCAATTTTGACCCGCTGGAAGATGTGCCTGAGCTGTTGGTTCCCGAAACGACGCCAGACGAAGCCGCGCCTGATGCGGGGACGCCGGATGCAGCCGCGTCGGACGTAACCGCACCGGATGAGGTCTTGCCGGAGGAGACTGCGCCGGCTGCGCCGGCGGGCAGCGGGGGGACGCCGTGAACCGGGGCGCGCTCTATTATTTGATGATCCCGCTGATCTTGCTGGCCGGGCTGTTGCAGTCGACCGCCGCGACCCGCATCAAGGTTAACGGGGTGAAGCCCGACCTGGTGCTGATCCTGGTGGTGGTGGGCACGCTGGTCTATGGGCCGCGGCTGGGGCTGCTCTGGGCATTTATCGGCGGGGTAGTGCTGGATATTTTTAGCGGCGGGCCGCTGGGCGCGTCGAGCCTGGCGTTGATGGCGGCTGTGCTGGTGGCGGGCATCGGCCACCGCACCTTGTCCCGCTTTAACCTGCTTGTCCCGATCGGGGCCATGGCGCTGGGCACTGCCGTCTATGGAGTCGCTTACCTCGCTCTCCTGAGTGTGTTACAATACTTTCGGGTGGCGCAGCACAGCCTGCCCTGGGGTCTCACGGTGCAGAACATTTTGGCGCCGGCCCTGGTCTATAATACCACGCTGATGATCCTGCTTCTGCCGTTGCTCAACCATGTGCCGGAAAGCCAGGAATTGTGAGCGGCGGGGTGAGTGAGCATGTTTCAGTCTGCCGGTCGTGACACTTCAGCGCTGTCGATGTTTTTGTTTCGGGCCGCGCTGATCTTGCTCTTTTTCTTTCTGGGGCTGCGACTCTATGAGCTTCAGGTGGTGCAGGGTGAAGAGTATCGCCAGCGCGCCGACGATAATCGCTTCGACCTGGTGGAGATGCCCGCCCTGCGCGGGGTGATGTATGACCGCAACGGCTCGATCTTGACCCGCAACCGCCCCAGTTTTGAACTGGGGCTGGTCCCCGAAGACCTGCCCTTCGACGACCCCGAGACGCCGGAGGATGAAGAGGCGCTGGAGATCGAGAACATTCTGCGCACGTTGGGGCTGGATACCGATTCGGAGATGGCGCTGCGGCTGTCGGAGTTGATGTTCCGGCGGCTGGGCCGCTCCGACTACGCCAAGACGGTCAGCAACGTGGGCGTGGAGCTGGGCTATACGAGCGTGCCCGGCCCGACGCAGATCCTCTACCCTGCCGAGGGGCCGCCCCAGGAATACCAGCAAAAGCTGGTGGTGCCCGACATCTCGACGCCGCTGCCCATGGAAGGCTTGGTGGCGTTGGTGCAGCGGGCCGTGGCGATTGGCCGCCAGGGCAGCGCATCGGAACCGGTGCCGATCCTCGACCTGGTGGACCGCATCCGGGCCTTTGAGATGTCGGAGGAGAGCTACCGGCTGGAGGCGGTGCGGATCAAGGAAGTGCCGGTGCGTGAGTATGTCTACGGCAGCCAAGTCAGCAGCATCAGCCACCTGGTCGGCTTTATGGGGCCGATCCCGGCGGCGGTGGCGGAGGACTATCGCGCCCAGGGCTATACCAACCCCAACGAGCGCGTGGGGTTAAACGGGCTGGAATATAGCTATCAGCGCGAGCTGCGCGGGATTCCCGGCTACAAGAACATCGAGGTCGATATCCTGGGCCGTGAGATCCGCACGGTGGGTGAGGTGGCCGAGCCGGTCCCCGGTTCGAATCTGATCCTCAACGTGGATTTGCGGCTGCAGAAGGTGATGCAGGACGCGCTGCAGGCCAAGATGGACGAGGTTGAAGCGCCTTGGGGAGTCGCCATCGCCATGGCTCCTAAGACGGGCGCGGTAATGGGGATGGTGAGCCTGCCTTCCTACAACAACAATGTCTTTGCCGAGCGCATTAACGAGGACTATCTGGCGTTAGAGGCCGACGAGCGCCGCCCGCTGATCAACTATGCCATCGGCGGGCTGTATCCGCCTGGTTCGGTCTTCAAGATGGTGACGGCCGCGGCCGCGCTGCAGGAAGGGGTCATCACCCCGGAGACGCGCTTGGTCGATTCGGGGCCGATCTATCTGCCCAACCGTTTTTACCCCGACGACATGTCGCTGGCGCAGCGTTTTGTGAGTTGGAACCACAAGTATGGCATCGTGCATGGGGCGATCAATGTGGTGCAGGCGTTGCAGCTTTCTAACGACATCTTCTTTTACATGACTGCGGGCGGCTATCCGCCGACGAAATTTCAGGGGCTGGGGGTGCGCCGCCTGACCAAGTGGATGGATCTGTTTGGCTATGGCAGCCCGACCGGGGTTGACCTGCCCGGCGAGGTGGGGACGGCCATCCCCGACGACCGCTGGAAGCGCCAACTCTATGCCGAAAGCTGGACGACGGGCGACAGCTATAACATGTCCATCGGCCAGGGCTATGTGCTGTCGACGCCGCTGCAGGTCTTGGTGGCGACTTCCGCCATCGCCAACGGCGGCTATGTCATGCAGCCGCAGATCGTCTATCAGGTCACCGATGCCGCCGGCGGGCTGCAGCATGATTTTGCCCCCAAGGTCACACGCAAGCTGCCGCTGGACGACGAGTATATCCAGACCGTGCAGGAGGGGATGCTGCAGGCGGTGGTCGCCGACAACGGCACAGCCTACGGTATCCGCTTAGACAACGTGACCGTGGCGGGCAAGACGGGGACGGCGGAGTTCTGCGAGTATCTGCCGGAAGAGGAAGATTGCCGCCGGGATGAGAAAGGCTTCTTGCCGTTCCACGCCTGGTTTGTCGCCTATGCGCCCTATGAAGACCCGGAGATCGCGCTGGCGATCTTTGTCTACGATGGGGGCGAAGGTTCACAGGTAGCCGTGCCTGTTGCCAAGACGATTTTGGAGAGCTATTTCAACGAGATCAACCCGCGCTAGCGACCGTCTGCCGGGGAGCGCCTGGCAGACGGCGAGGTGAGTTCGCCGCTCTGAGGAGGCGCTGGGTCACACGCTATGCCGACGCCGAACGAACCGTCCCAACAATTGAATCTGACACCCGAGGGTGGAGACGGCGACGCTGTGTCCGGCAAGACGGCCAACCTGGTGGAAAACGTCACGCTGCTGGACGAGCACGGCGCGCGGGCCAATGGGGAGGCGCGCACAGGCGATGGCGCGGGGATGCACAGCGCAGAGCATAACGGCATCATTCCCGATCACGGGGCTGCCGATGGCAAGGGTACAGACGATGCCCTATCGGGCGGCGCACCGGCAGATGAGGCGCCGCCCGCCTTAGTGATCCCACCCGTGCCCCTCAATGCGGTCAAGATTAAGGGCCGCCCTGGCGGGGTCGCCGTCGAGTTGGGCGAGGGCAACTGGCCGGACTTGCTCAAGCTGTTGGAAGAGCGGCTGGCCGCGGCCGAGGGCTTTTTCCGCGGGGGGCGTGTGGTGTTGGAGGCGGGGCCGCGGCTCATCGTCGAGTCGCAACTGCGCGAACTGCGCAGCCTGCTCGAAGCGCATGAGATGAAGCTGGGGATCGTGCGTTCTACCGTCGAGCGCACCTTGCAGGCCGCCCTGGAGGTGGGGCTTTCGACCAGCAGTGACGAACTGGACGATCTGCAGCCGATCCCAGAGGTGCGGCTGCCCGATGCGCCGCCGGCGCGCCCCGGACATTTTGTCCACCGGGGCAGCTTGCGCTCCGGCCAGATTTTACGCAAGACGGAGAGCATCGTCATTATCGGCGATGTCAACCCTGGCGCCCAGGTGATCAGCAGCGGCGACATTATGATCTGGGGGCGGCTGCGCGGGGTGGCCTATGCGGGGGCCGACGGCAACCGCAAGGCCGTGGTGACGGCGCTCGACTTTTCGCCCACGCAACTGCGGATCGCTAATCTGACGAGCATTGCGCCCGACCCAAAGAAGACACGGGGCTTTTGGCTCTGGAAGAAGGAGCCGGCCTATCGCGCCGAGATCGCCCGTGTGGTAGAGGGCCGGATCGTGGTGGAGCCGTGGGACGACGGCAAGCCGGGCGGCCCAACCATCCTGCGCCGTTAAGCGTAAAGGACCTCCAGTGAAGCGCATTCTGCAGGCCGAGCCTGGACGCTGTTTATCTCATTACGGCTCATCTCGTTGTGGCTCATCTTGCCATCGCCCATCTTGCCATTACGCGCCCAGACAGACCGCTTGGAGAGGATCCTCATGCCCGGCACTGTGATCACCGTGACTTCCGGCAAGGGGGGAGTCGGCAAGACGACCACGGCCACCAATGTTGCTGTTGCCTTGGCGCTGCTGGGAAAACGGGTGATTACGGTCGATGCCGATATCGGGCTGCGCAATCTCGACTTGGTCATGGGGCTGGAGAACCGCATCCTACACGACCTGGTCGATGTGGTGGAGGGGCGCTGTCAACTGCAGCAGGCGTTGGTGCGCGATACGCGTGTCGATTCGCTTTATCTCTTGGCCGCCGCCCAGACGCGCGACAAGGCGGATGTGGGCATCCAACAGATGGTGGCGGTCTGCAAGAACCTGAGCCACATGGCCGACTATGTGATCATCGATTCGCCCGCGGGCATCGAGCATGGCTTTCAAAGCGCCGTGGCCCCTGCCGACCGCGTGTTGATTGTGACGACGCCCGACGTGAGCGCGCTGCGCGACGCCGACAAGGTGATCTATCTGCTGGAGCGCGACTGGAAGCATCAGCCGGGGTTGGTCGTCAACCGCTATAATGTCAAGCTGTCGCGCAACGGGGAACTGCGCGATATCGACGACATTTTGGACATTCTGGCGATCGATCTCTTGGGCGTGGTGCCGGAAGACAAACATATCGTGCTGGCCACCGACCGGGGGATGCCGGTGGCGCTCAACAAACACTATTATGTGAGCCAAGCCTACCGCAACATTGCCCAGCGCATTATGGGCAACAATGTGCCGTTGATGGATTTTCGCCCGCCGGGTTTTCTGGAGTCTCTGGCGGGGATGTTCCGGCGTTGACGGCCCTGCGCTTCCGCCGGCGTTTCTGTATACTGACCTCATAAACCGGTTATGACTGGACGACAACTTTGGCGTAATTTTGACTGGCCGCTGTTTTTGGTGGTGCTGCTCCTCACGGGGATCGGCATCGCCATGGTCTACAGCGCCACCGAGAACACGGTAGACCTCAACGGCTATTGGCGGCGGCAGACTGTCTTTGCCGGGGTCGGGCTGGTGGCGCTCTTCATCGCCGCGCTGGTCGACTATCGCCATCTGGAACTGCTGGCCCCGCCCGCCTTTCTGCTCTTTGTGCTGCTGCTACTGACCGTCTTTTTCTTTGGCGAGACACAGGGCAGCGGTTCGCAGCGGTGGGTCTCGATCGGCGGTATCTTGGTGCAGCCCACAGAATTGGGCAAGTTTCTGTTGATCATCTTTCTCGCCTGGTATCTAAGCTGGTTCCACGACCGCATGCACCGCATCCAATATTTGCTGGTGCTGCTGCTGCTGCTGGCCGGGCCGCTGGCGCTGATCTATCTTCAGCCCAATTTGGGGATGACGATCACCTATGCCTTTTTGGCGGGCACGTTGATCTTGGTGGGGGGTATCCGCTACTGGCAGTTGTTGATGCTGACCGGCGGCGCGGTGGCGGCCTTCCCGCTCTTTCTGACCACGATGCACGGCTATATGTGGGAGCGCATCACGGTCTTTTTGGACCCGGCGTCGGACCGCGACGCGGCGTTTAACATCGAGCAGGCGATGATCGCCATCGGCAACGGGGGATGGATGGGCCGCGGCTTCGGCCATGGCAGCCAGAACCAACTGCACTTTTTGCGCGTGCGCCACACCGACTTTCTCTACAGCGTGATCGCCGAAGAACTGGGCTGGGTGGGCGCGATGATCGTGCTGGCGCTGCTCTGTTTTGTGATCTGGCGGCTGCTGCGTATCGCCGACCTGGCCCAAGACCATTTTGGGCGGCTGCTGTCGGTGGGGGTGGCGGCCATTATCTTCTTCCAGATGGTGGTCAACGTGGGCATGAATATGAGCCTGCTGCCGGTGACGGGGTTGACGCTGCCCTTCATCAGTTATGGGGGCAGCAGCTTGATCTCAATGCTGCTTGCCATCGGTCTGGCGCAAAGCGTGGTCATGCGCCACCGTAAGATCGAATTCCAGTAGCAGAGCGTTAACCGCAGAGGGCGCAAAGGCCGCAAAGACGATTTGCGGCCTTTGCGGTGAATCTCTATCCTCCCAGCCCGGAGCGGAAGAGGCCCGTCCACAGGGCGGGGGAGATGCCGATCAGGATGGTGAAGATGGCGGCGACGAGCACGCCGAGGCGCAGCCCGCCCCATTCGCGGCGTTCGGCGGCGGAGTCAGGGCCGGCGCTTTCAAAGTACATGGCGACCGTGACGCGCAGATAGTAGTAGAGGCCTACGGCGCTGTTGAGCATCCCCACTACGGCCAGCCAGGTCCAGCCGCCGTCCACGGCGGCCTTAAAGACAAGAAACTTCCCAAAGAAGCCCGCCAGCGGCGGAATGCCGCCCAGGCTGAACATAAAGATCGCCATGGCGGCGGCCAGCAGCGGCCAGCGCTCGGCAATGCCTGCGGCGCGGTTTTGCAGCGCGTCGTTCTCTTGCGCCCGCTCCAGGGCAATGACAATGGCAAAGGCCCCGATATTCATAAAGGCATAGGTAAAGAGGTAGAAGAGCGCGGCGGTTGCACCTTCGGGCGTGCCGGGGGCCAGCCCCACCAGGATATAGCCGGCGTGGGCGATGCTGGAATAGGCCAACATGCGCTTGAGGCTGGTCTGGCGCAGCGCGGCCAGGTTGCCCAGCGTCATGGTCAGCACGGAGAGGATCGCCAGCGCCCAGCCCCAGGTGGCCTGCTGGTCGGGAACCACCACCAGCAAGACGCGGATCAGCGCGGCAAAGGCGGCGGCCTTGGTGCCGACGCTCATAAAGGCCGTGACCGGCGTAGGCGCGCCCTGATAGACGTCGGGCGTCCACATGTGGAAGGGAACCAAGTTCACCTTAAAGGCAAAGCCCACGACCATCAACGCGATGCCGGGGTAGAGCAGCCCAAGCTGCCCCTGACCCGCTTCCAGCGTTTGCGCGATCAGCGCGTATTGGGTGCTGCCGGTTGCGCCGTAGATCAGCGCCGCGCCGTAGACAAAGAAGGAACTGGCAAACGCGCCGAGCAGAAAATACTTCATGCTGGCTTCGGTGCTGCGTGGGTTCGCCTTTTGCAGCCCGCTGAGGATATAGAGCGCCAGCGAGAAGACCTCCAGCGCCAGAAAGACCGTGATCAGGTCGGTGGCTGCGCCCATCATCATCATCCCTGCCGCGGCGAGCAGCAGCAGGGTATAGTATTCGCCCAGTTGCCGGCTGATGGTCGGGATGTAGTTGATGCTCAGCAGGATCCCCAGCGCGGCGGCGACCAGCACGATCAGATTGAGCGCCAGGGCAAATTGGTCGTTGGTAGCCATGCCCTGAAAGCCGGCCTCCGGCCCGCCCCACTGCCAGGCAGTGATGGCCCCGGCGACGATCACTCCCGCCAAGGCGACCCAGGGCAGCGCCTGGCGCGGGCCGGGCCGCGTATCGCTGGCGAACATGTCCACCAGCATGACGCCCATGGCAAAGAGCACCAGGGACAAGACCGGGTATAGCACTGCGTAGTTCAGTTGCAGATCGATAGAGGGCATGGCTTAACGCTCAACCTTCATCACAATGGCAGGGTTCTCGACCAGAAGCTCAACCGAGGGGTTGATCTTCTCCAAGAACAGGTTGGGGAACAGCCCGATCAGGAAGAAGAGCAAGACTAGCGGCACAAGCATCGCCATTTCACCGGCACGCAGGTCTCTGAGCCGGCTCGCTTCATTGGCCGGGTTGGTCAGCGGCCCTTGGGCGACCTTGCGGAAGGCGACCAGCAAATACCAGGCCGCCAAGATCACGCCGAGCGCGGCCAGGATGGCGAACACGGGGCTGCGCAGGTACATGCCGAGCAGGATGGTGAACTCGCCGATAAAGCCGTTGAGTCCGGGCAGACCGGCGCTGCTCATGATCACGACCAGCAGAAAGCTGCTGTAGAGCGGAATGCTCTTCCACAGGCCGCCGAAGTCGTCCAAGAGGCGGGTGTGGCGGCGCTCGTAGAGCAGCCCGACCATGAGGAACAATGCGCCGGTGCTCAACCCGTGGTTGACCATCTGCAGCACCGCCCCGCTGACGCCCTGAAGGTTGAGCGCCACGACGCCCAACATGACATACCCCAGGTGAGCGACCGAGCTATAGGCCACCAGCGACTTGAAATCCTTTTGTACCAGCGCCACCAGCGCGCCATAGAGGATGCCGATCACGGCCAGGGCGGCGATCCAGGGGCCGAAGCGCGCCGCTGCCTCCGGAAAGATCGGGATCGCAAAGCGCAGATAGCCGTAGGTCCCCATTTTGAGCAGGACGCCTGCCAAGATGATCGACCCCGCGGTAGGCGCTTGGACGTGGGCGTCGGGCAGCCAGGTATGGAACGGGAAGATGGGAACCTTGATGGCAAAGGCCAGGGCAAACGCCAGGAAGCCCCAGGTCTGCAGCGCGCCCACGATCGGGGTGTTCTGCAGCTCCAGGACGTTAAAGGTCCCGGTGGTGAAATAGATCGCCAAGATGGCGACCAGCATCAGCGTCGACCCGGCAAAGGTGTAGAGAAAGAACTTGAGCGCCGCATAGACCCGGTTCGCGCTGCCCCAGCGCCCGATCAGCAGATACATGGGGATGAGGCTGAACTCGAAGAAGACGAAGAAGAGCACCAGGTCCAGCGCCAGGAAGGTGCCGACCATGGCGGTCTCCAAGATCAGCATCAGCGCCATATACGCGCCCACCTGCTCATGGACGTAGAGGTTGCTGAAGTAGACGGCGATGGGCATAAGCAAGGTCGTCAGCAGCACCAGAAAGAGGCTGATGCCGTCCACCCCCATGATATAGCGGATGCCGATCTCCGGGAACCAGGCGACATCTTCGAGGAACTGCATACCCGCGACCGAGTTGTCCCAGCGCAGCCAGAGCAGCAGGCTGACCAAAAAGGTCACCAAGGTGGTCACCAGGGCAATGGTTTTGCGGCTGTCATCGTCCTTGATCAACACCAGCGCCAGCACGCCCACCAGCGGCAGGAAGGTGATGATCGACAGCAAGTATGGAATGGAAGAAGCCATAAGAATTCGTTCCTACGCTCTGTCTGAAGGCGTTCAAAACGCCGCACATGAATCGGGCTTGATAGCAGCCGGCGCAGGCTATGCGCTAAAGACGAAGAAGGCGACCAAAACCACCACGCCGACCAGGATGCTCAGGGCGTAGGCGGGGATCGCTCCGGTCTGGATACGCCGCGCCCGCTCGCCCAACTGGATGCTGGTCGTGGCGAACCAGTTGACCGCGCCGTCGATCACCTGCTGGTCAAAGACCGTGGCGAACCAGGTGGACAGGTTGCGCAGCGGCACGACGATGTAGTTCCAATAGAAGTCGTCAACATACCACCGGCGCTGGAGCGCCGGCTCCAGCCAGCTGAAGCGGCTTGCCAGCCGCCGCGGCCATGGCTCGTTGGTCATATAGCGTGCCCAGGCCATGACTGCGCCGAAGAGGGCGGCGATGACGCTGAGCGTAATCGCCAGCAGTTCCAAGGTCAGCAATGGCGCTTCATGCGCGCCCAGGGCCGGCTCCAGCCACTTGTCCAGGGTCAGCACAAAGGGCAAATTGAGCAGCCCACCCAAGATCGAGAGCGCAGCCAGGATCCACAGCGGTGTGGTTATCAGTGGGGGGCTTTCGTGGGCGTGGTCGTAGAGATGTCGGTCGCGCGGTTCGCCATAGAAGGGCACCAAGAGGGCGCGGAAGCTGTAGAAGGCGGTGAGCAGCGCGGTCACCAGGCCGATGACGTAGAGAAAGGGATTGGCCGCCAGCGCGCCGAGCAGGATGGCGTCCTTGGAGAAGAAGCCCGACAGCGGCGGGATCCCGGCCAGCGCCGCCGCGCCGACCAGAAAGGCGCGGAAAGTGGCGGGCATCTTATGGCGCAGCCCGCCCATCTTGCGGATATCCAGCTCGCCGTTCAGCGCGTGCATCACGCTGCCTGCGGCCAGGAAGAGCAGCGCCTTGAAAAAGGCGTGGGTGGTGAGATGGAAAATGGCCGCGCCGTAGGAGCCGACGCCTACGCCCAGCATCATATAGCCGAGCTGCGAGATCGTGGAATAGGCCAGGATCTTCTTGATGTCTACCTGCACCAGGGCGATGGTGGCGGCGAAGAAGGCCGTCAGCGCACCGATCCAGGCGGCGGTTGTGGCGGCCTGTTCGGCGACATGCCAGAACACATGCGTGCGTGCGATCATGTAGATGCCCGCGGTCACCATGGTGGCGGCATGGATGAGGGCGGAGACCGGGGTCGGGCCGGCCATGGCATCGGGCAGCCAGACATAGAGCGGGATCTGGGCGCTCTTGCCGGTGGCGGCCAGGAGCAGCAGCAGACAGATCACATTGGCCGCGCCCACGGTCAGCGCGCCGTGTTCGACCTGTTCAAAGACATCCAGAAAGTTGAGTGTGCCCAGGGCCGACCAGATCGCCAGCATGGCGACGATCATGCCGAAGTCGCCCACACGGTTGACGATAAAGGCCTTTTTGCCGGCGTCGGCGTAATAGCCATAGCTGTCGTCGCGGCGGTCGAACCAAAAACCGATGAGCAAGTATGAGGCCAGCCCCACGCCTTCCCAGCCGACGAACATGCCCAGGAAGTTGTTGCCGAGGACTAGCAGCATCATGGCGAAGATAAAGAAGTTCAGATAGAAGAAAAAGCGCTGAAACCGCTCGTCGTGCTCCATGTAGCTGATGGAGTAAAAATGGATGATCGCGCCCACGCCGGTGACGATCAACGTCATCACCGCGCTCAGCGGGTCGATCAGCAGGGCGGCGGGGACTTGGAAATCGCCGATGGTGATCCAGTCCCACAGATGGACGGTCACGCTGCGTTCTTCGGCGGGCAGCCCGACCAGCGCCGCCAACACGCCGACCCCCACCAGGAAGGCGGCAGCGATCGCGCTTGACGCGATCATGCCGAGGGTGCGTTTATCGAGGCGGCCGCCTACAAAGAGGGTGAAGAGGGCGCCTGCCGCGGGAAGGGCCAAAAGCAACCATGCAAGCTCAATCATAGAGGTTTCCTTTGATCGGCCACTGAGCTACCACTTGAGCAGCTTGACTTCGTCGATGTTGGTGGTCTTGTTGTGCCGCGTGTGCTGGATGATGATGGCCAGACCGACGGCGATCTCGGCGGCCGCGACCGCCATGACCATAAAGACAAAGACCTGGCCGCTCAGGTTGTCCCATTGGCGGCTGAAGGCAATCAGCGTCAAGTTAACGCTGTTGAGCATCAGTTCCACGCACATGAGAATGATCAGCGCGCTGCGGCGGCTCAAGACGCCCACCGCGCCGATCGTAAAGATCAGACCGCTCAGGATCAAATAATAGTTAGTCGGGACCATGGCTCACTCCTTGTGCCGGCTCCTTGTGTCGACTGTGGGCGCTGGGCTACCGCTGCGCGTCGGGCAGATCTGAATGTGGACGGCGTCCCAGCAGAAGCGCGCCCAACAGCCCCACCAGCAAGAGCACCGCGGCCAGCTCGAACGGCAGCAGATAGCGCGTGTACAGCAGGAAGCCCAGGACTTTGGGGTCGCCGCCTTGAATGGCGGTGTTGGTGGTGGCGCTTAAGGGCGTGCCCAGGATGGCATTGGCAAGGCTGGCGATCAGGACGATGCCCAGCAGCAGGCCCACATAGGGGGTCCAGATGCGATGGCCGGCGCGCGTCTCGATCTTTTCGCTGCCGATGAGCATGATCACAAAGAGGATCAAGATCACAATGCCCCCGGCATAGATGATCACTTGGGCGGCGGCCAGGAACTGCGCCTCCAGCGCGACATACATCACGGCCAGGGTCACAAAATGGGTCAGCAGAAAGAGCGCGCTGTGTACCGGCTGGCGGCTGACGACGACACCCGTCGCTGCCGCCAGGCTGACTGCGCCGACGACGATAAAAAAGAGCAAGGGCAGGGTCATCATCTCTACTCCGGGCGAATGACAACGAAGGGTTGCCGGGGGGTGAGAAGCTCTTGTTTGGTCATAAGCAACTCGCGGCGTGTGAAGGTAGCCTTGGCCGGTTCTGGGGTCAGCACGATTGCCTCGGTCGGGCAGGCTTCTTCACAGTCCGCGCAGAAGATGCAGCGCAGGAAGTTGATCTCATAGATTTTGGCGTAGCGTTCGCCGGGCGAGATCGGGTTGGCAGGGTCGTTCTCCGCCGCCTCCACATAGATCGCACCCGTCGGGCAGGCCGCCTCGCAGAGCATACAGCCGATGCAGCGCTCCATGCCGTTCTCGTAGCGCCGGAGTTCGTGCAAGCCGCGAAAGCGCGGGTAGAGCGGGACGGGGTCGCGCGGGTACTCGGAGGTCACCGGCCTAGTGCCCAGGTACTTGAGCGTCACGCCCATCGCCTTACCGATATCGACTGCACTCTTGATAAAGTCCTTAAAGGCCATTTGGCATTTCCCTTATCTTCACACGCCTGTAGTTTGACACATAGCAGGCTGGACAGATGCAACTGCGAGCTATCTGAATCGCGCCTGGACCGGCGGCTACTTGAACAGCGCCGTCAAGACCGCGGTGATGACCATATAGCCCAACGACACCGGCAGCAAGAACTTCCAGGCGAACCCCATCAACTGGTCATAGCGGGGGCGGCTGACGCTGGCGCGCACCCAGATAAAGAGAAAGAGCACCAGGATCACCTTGATCGCCAGCACGAATGGCCCCAGCCAGATCACATCGCCCAGCAGCCCAAAGGGCAATTTGTAGCCGCCGAAGAAGAGCGTCACGATGATCGTGCTGGTGGTGATCATGTTGATGTATTCGGCCATGAAGAAGAGCGCAAACTTGATGCCGCCGTATTCAGTCTGAAAACCGGCCACCAGTTCATTCTCAGTTTCGGGCAGGTCAAACGGGCTGCGGTTGGCCTCGGCCAGGATGCAGATGAAAAACAGCGGGAACATGAGCCATACCCACAGCCATTCCCACCAGGCGCGCGGGGTTTCGACCAGTTGCACCAGGCTAAAGCTGCCGGCCAAGATCAGGATGCTGACCAGGAAGATGCCCAGCGGCAGTTCATAGGAGATCATCTGCGCCGAGGCGCGCAGCGCGCCCAACAGCGAATAGTTGTTGTTGCTGCTCCAGCCGGCCAAGATGACGCCGTAGCTTTCGATGCCGGCGATGGCGAGGATCCACAGAAAGCCGATGTTGACATCGGCAATGGCGGGCACGCCCTTGGCGATGGGGATCACCGCCCAGATCACCAGGGCGGGCATCAGCGCCAGCGCCGGGGCCAATAAATAGACCCAGCGGTCGACATGGTTGGGGACGATCTCTTCCTTGAAGAAGGCCTTGATGGCGTCGGCCACGGGCTGCAGCAGGCCATAGGGGCCGGCGCGGTTGGGGCCGATCCGCACCTGAAAGCGACCGATCAGCTTGCGCTCGTACCAGGTCAGATAGGCGAACCCCGTCAGCAAGACGACGATCAACAGCACCGAGCGCAGCACAGGCCAGACGAGTAGATTTAACCAGTCCATATGATGTCCCTGATCCTACTGTTCTTCTATGGTAGAAAGTTGGCCGGGGGCTGCTTGTCGAGCTGTGCAGCCCCCGCCTGCCATCTCGGCGGTCTTATGACTGCGCGCCGGCCGGTTCCAGGCGCTGGGCTTTGATCGTCACCGGCGTGGTGACGCTGCCTTCAAGCAGGATGCCCACCGGCGCATCGGCCAGGCTTTCCGGAATCCAGAGCGTGCCGGGCTGTACGGTGGGGTGAAACTTGGCGCGCAGCGCCAGTTCGCCCTGGCCGCTGCGGATCACGACGGCGTCGCCTTCGGCGATATCGAGCCGGGCCGCGTCGTCGGGGTGGAGCAGCGCGGCAGGGCCAAAGGCCATGTCGTGCATCTGCGGCGTCATGCG
Source organism: Caldilineaceae bacterium (assembly GCA_020845455.1). Lineage (GTDB taxonomy): Bacteria > Chloroflexota > Anaerolineae > Caldilineales > Caldilineaceae > QEUY01. Next base: position 19,141 of record JADLFO010000287.1, on the reverse strand, counting down.
GAAGAGCGTGCCGCCGTCATAAAGCACGGCGCCGGTGACCAGGGCCAGTTGATCGCTCACCGCGGGCTGGTCGGGCTGTTCGACGCTGCGGAAGGCGGCCTGGGGTCGCACGCCGGCTGCATCGTATTGCAGCCCCTGGTCCCCCAGCGCGTCCCAGGTCATGTCCTGGTAGAGCGGGACGGTCTCGCTGATCTCTTTGGTGATGGCGCGCTCGTCGCCATAGGGCCAGTTGACGCCCATGCGGTTGGCCAGGTGGTCGAGGATCATCCAATCGGGCGCGGCCTTGCTGTGCGGGTCGCGCACGGCACGCGGCGCACGCTGCACCCGCCGTTCCAGGTTGGTGAAGGTTCCATCTACCTCGGCCCAGCTTACGGCGGGCAAGACGACATCGGCCTTGGCCGCAGTTTCGGTCATAAAGAGGTCTTGCACGATCAGCAGGTCGAGCTTGTCGAGGTTGGCCGCCCAGTCGGGCTGCTCGGTGGCCGGGTTGGCGCCCATGATATAAAGCGCCTTGATCGCGCCGCCGGCGGCGTCGAGCATCTGCCGGTAGCTCCTGCCCGCCGCGCCGGGCAGCGGCGCGCCCCAGGCCTGTTCCAGACGGGCGCGCGCCGCTGCGTCGTCGAGCGCCGCATAGCCGGGCAGTTGATCGGGCAGCACGCCCATATCGCGCGCGCCGTGGCTGTTGGCCTCCAGCCCCACAAAGCTTAATCGGTCGGCGTGGCCGGTCGCCAGCGCCAAGTTGGTGAGCGCATCACGCACCTGTGCGCCGTTTTCGCCGCGCGCCGCCATGGGGCCGTAGAGGATCAAGGCGTTCTTGCTCTTCGCCAGGGCTTCGGCGGCAGCCTTGACTGTGGCCGCGTCGACGCCGGTCTGCTGCAAAAGCCGGTCGTCGCTAACCTGCGCCACCTGGTCTGCGCCCTGGGGCTTGGTTTCGGCGGCTTTGAGCGCGGCCTGGGTCAAGGCATTGAGCAGCGTCACTTCGCTGCCGGGCCGGTAGCCCAAGTAGGGGCCGTTGTAGCGGGTCAGTTCGATCTGGCGCGGGTGGGCGATGACGAGCTTCATCCCGCCGCGGCGAACGCCGCGCTTGAGATGCAGCTCCAGGATGGGCAGTTCTTCGCCGGGGTCGATGCCAAAGAGCAGCACCGTATCGACCTTGGGGTTGGGGCCATACTGCGGCTTCATCACGTCAGCCAGGGCGGGCATGCCGCCCGGCAGCGCGGCGACGTCGGCGCCGTCGCGGTGGTCGACGTTGTTGGTTCCGACAAGCTGGCGCATGAAGCGCTGGAAGAGATAGTTGGCCTCGTTGGAGAGCTTGGCGCTGCCGATGCCGCCGACGGAGTCGGCCCCGCTGCGCTGTTTGATCTCCTGGAGCCGGTCGGCGACATATTGCAGCGCCTCGGACCAGGGCACTGGGGCCAACTGGCCGCCCTTGCGCACATGCGGCATGGTCAGCCGGTCTTCGCTGTTGACCCAGGCATAGGCGAAGCGCCCCTTGTCACACAGCCACTGGTCGTTGACGGCCATGTTTTCGCGGCCCACAACGCGGCGCAGCGTGTGGCTGCGGCTGTCGAGCCGCAGGTTGCAGCCGACGGCGCAGTGGTTGCAGACGCTCGGCGTGCGGACGACCTCCCACGGGCGATAGCCAAAGCGGGCCACGCGGCTGGTCAGCGCTCCCACCGGGCAGATGTCGATGATGTTGCCGCCGGTCTTGGCGTCCACCGGCTGGCCGGGCTGGATGTCGAGCAGCGTATCGCGGCCGCGCTCGAAGAGGCCAAGCTGCGGTTTGTCCTCCCATTCTTCCAGATAACGGATGCAGCGCCAACAGAGGATGCAGCGCTCTTGATCCAAGACAATCGTGTCGGAGATCAGATAGTGTTTCTTTTTGCGCCGCTTGGGGTCGACCAACTGGCTGATGCCCGGCCCAAAGCGCATGGTCAGGTCTTGCAGCGGGCATTCGCCGCCCTTGTCGCAGATTGGGCAGTCTAAGGGATGGTTGATCAGCAGAAAGGCGAGGTTCGCCTCCTGCATGGCCTGGGCCGCCTCGGCAGTGGTGCGCACGACCATATCTTGCGCCACCGGCACCGAGCAAGAGGTCTGGAGCATGGGGCCGCGCGCGGTGTCGATCTCGACCATGCACATGCGGCAGCAGGCCACCGGGTCCAGCTTGGGATGGCTGCAAAAGATGGGGATTTCGATATTGAGCTTGGCCGCGGCGTCGACGACCAGCGTGCCCTTGGGCACGGTGACCTTTTGGCCGTCGATCGTCAAGGTGATTTGATCGCTTGGTTGATCGCTCATCGCAGTGGTTTACCTGTTCTCCGGAACGCTAGGGGGCTGGGAGCCGTTGCCGCTGAGACGATTCGGGACGGCGCGATCCCCCACGATGTGATCGCGGTTGAGCGGCGAATCGCCTGTGGGTTGCAGCGAGCTGTCGCGCAGAGTGCTGCCGCTGCCCGAATCGGGCCGGTAGATGGGCCGGATCGGGAGCACCGGGCCAAGCTCTTCGGGGTTGGTCTCGTCGATGTGGGCGACGAACTCCTTGCGGAATTTCGCCAGGTTGCTTTGCAGCCCCCAGACCGCAGCATCGCCAAAGGGACAGAAGCTGCGCCCGCCGGCGATAAAGGTGGTGACCTTCGCCATCAGGTCCAGGTCTTTTTCGCGACCGCCGCCCGCTTCCACACGCAGCAGGATGGCTTCCAGCCAGTTTGTGCCCTCGCGGCAGGGGGCGCATTTGCCGCAGCTTTCTTCGCGATAGAAACTGAGCGTACGCCGTGCCACCTCGACCATCGACTGCGTTTCTTCGATGGCGATCACGCCCGCCGAGCCGAGCGCCGAGCCGGCTGCGCCCACGCTCTCATAGTCCATGGGCGTGTCGAGTTGGTCGGCGGTGAGGATCTTCATCGACAGCCCACCGGGTACGACGGCCTTGATCGGCGTGCCCTCGTGCTGCGGGCCGCCGCCATATTTCTCGACCAGTTCGCGCAGCGGCACGGCGTGGGGCAGTTCATACAGCCCCGGATATTTCACATTGCCGCTGAGACAGAAGATGCGCATGCCGGGGCTTTTTTCGGTGCCAAAGCCGCGATACCACTCAGCCCCATGGCGCATGACCTGGGTGACGTTGCAGATCGATTCCACGTTGTTGACGATAGTCGGCTTGGCATAGAGGCCGGCCACGGCGGGGAAAGGCGGCTTCATGCGCGGCTGGCCGCGATAGCCTTCCAGGCTGCTGAGGAGCGCGGTCTCTTCGCCGCATTCATAGGCCCCCGCCCCGCGGTGGACGATGACCTCCAGGTTTTTGTCTGTGCCGAAGATGCCCTTGCCCAAATAGCCTTTGGCCTTGGCCTCTTGGATGGCGTTGACCAGCCGCGTATAGGCGAAGTAGTATTCGCCGCGGATGTAGATAAAGGCCAGCTCGGCCTGGATGGCATAGGAACTGAGGATGATCCCCTCGATCAGTTGATGGGGGTCATATTCCATGATCATGCGGTCTTTGAAGGTGCCCGGCTCTGATTCGTCGGCGTTGACCACCAGATAGCGCGGGGAGGCGGGGGCCAGGAAGCCCCACTTCATGCCGGTGGGGAAGCCGGCGCCGCCGCGCCCGCGGATGCCGCTGGCCTTGACCTGCTCGACGACCTCTTCGGGCTTCATTTCGGTCAGCACACGCTTGGCCGCGGCATAGCCGCCGGCGGCCTCGAAGACGGCAAGCGTGTGGCTGTTCTCCTTGCCCACCTGGCCGAGCAAGAATTTCTGCTCCATCCCGCCAAAGCGATAGGGGCCGGCGGCCTTGCCTTCGCTGTTGGGGTCGCCTTCGGGGGTCCAGCGTTCGAGCGTTTCGAAGCCCTTGCTCTGGGCCAAAAGCTCCACCACCCGTTCGACATCTTCGGCGGAGTCCAACTCTTCGAAATAACGGCTCTGACCGGTCTTCTGGTCGGTGACCATGACCATGGGCGCGGTAGCGCAGGAGCCGAGACATTCCATGTGGTCGAGCGCAAACTGGCCGTCGGGAGTGCGTTCGCCGTGGCCGATGCCTAGCTTTTCCTCAAAATGGTGCAGACATTGATAGCCGCCGCGCAACATGCAGGGCACGTTGGTGCAGACTTCGATGTGATATTCACCCTTTGGCTCTTCGTGGAACATGTTGTAGAAGCCCACGACTGCGCCCACCTCGGACGGCTCTAGCTCCAACATCTCGGCGAGTTCGTTTTGCGCCTCGACCGGGCAGTAGCCGAAGTGGCGCTGGATGACATAGAGCGCGGGCAGAATGGCGGAGCGCTGGCGACCCGCCGGGTAGAGATCGATCCATTTGCGAATTTCTTCGCGCATTGACTCGGATAACATCATCGCAAGTGAGTTCCCTTCTGGTCGCTATCGATCGACGTCGCCCAAGACGATGTCAATAGAGCCAATGTTGGTCACAACATCGGAAAGCATGCCGCCTTTACACATCCGGCCGATGGCGAAGAGGTTGTTGAAGCTGGGGCCGCGTACATGCAACCGGTAGGGCACAGCCGAGCCGTCGCTATAGATATAGTAGGCGTGTTCCCCCTTGCTCGACTCGATGCCCTGATAGGTCATGCCGGGCGGGACAAGCATCCCTTCGGTCATGAGTTTGAAGTGATGGATCAGCGCCTCCATGCTCACGTCGAGTTCGGCGCGCGGCGGCAGACCCACCTTGCGGTCGTCTGTGCGGAACAGCCCATCGGGCAGGTTGGCCATCGCCTGTTGGATGATGCGTACGCTCTGGCGCATCTCCTCCATACGCACCAGATAGCGCGCAAAGCTGTCGCCGGCGGGCTGGACAGGAACCTTGAAGTCATAGTGCTCATAGCCGGCGTAGGGCATGTCGCGGCGCAGGTCCCAATCCACCCCGCTGCCGCGCAGCATGGGGCCGGTCAGCCCCATGTTCATGACGTCGGCGCGGCTGAGCACGCCGATGCCTTCCAACCGTTCGCGCCAGACTGGGCTGTCGGTGAGGATGCGCTCGTAGTCGTCAAAATAGCCGGGCAGGACGGCGATCAACTCGCGCAGGTTAGTGAGGAACGCCGGCGGCAGGTCTTTCCAGACGCCGCCGATGCGGATATAACTCAGCGTGATGCGCGCCCCGCAGACCATCTCAAAGAGGTCAAGGATGCGCTCGCGTTCACGCGTGGCATACATCATGATGCCCATGCCCGTGCCGGAGACATCCATGGCATGGGTGCCCAGCCAGAAGAGGTGCGAGGCGATGCGCTGCAGCTCACACACGATCACGCGGATCACGCGGGCGCGGGCGGGGATTTCCAGCCCCAAGAGCTTTTCGACCGTCAGCACATAGCCCAGGTTGTTGAGCATCCCCGACAGGTAGTCCATGCGGTCGGTGTAAAAGACAAAGTCTTTGTAGCGTTTGCTTTCGCCGCTTTTTTCAAAGCCGCTGTGCAGATAGCCGAGGTCGGGGTCGATATTGAGAACGGTCTCGCCGTCCAACTCTACCACCAAGCGCAGCACGCCGTGCGTGCTGGGGTGGTGCGGCCCCATGTTGATGACCATGTTTTCCAGGCTCATGCCGGGCGGCAGCGTGGGCGCGATGCTCTCGGCGGGCAGAATCTGCTTGCCAAAGGTCTCAAACTGCGGGTCGTCCCAGGTGAGGCCAAAGGGGACTTCTTCGCCGCCGACCGGGATATTTTTGCGCAGCGGGTGATAGGGCCAGTGGGCCGGCATCAGGATGCGCCGCGGGTCGGGATGGTCGGCAAAGGTGATGCCCAGCAGGTCGAGGGCCTCGCGCTCCGGCCAGTTGGCCCCCGCGTAGACGCTGCACAGGCTGGGCACGGTGGGGTTCTCGTCACCCTGGGCGGGGCTGATGATCATCAGATGGCGCTTGCGGCTGTAGGAGCGCAACTGATAGACCGTGTGGAAGCGCGCCTCGCCTTGGGCGATGGGCAGCTTGAGCCGGTCGACGGCGGTCATGTCGACCAGGGCCTCATAGCTCAGGGCGGGGTCGTCATGCGCAAACTCGGCCAGTTCGAGCAGCCGTTTGGGTTTTATATAGACGATCTGCTGGCCGAGGTGCTCGCCGGCAGCCAGGATATCTTCACCAAACCGTTCGACGATGCGCTTGGTATCCTCGGTTTCACCGCTGGGCATAGGCGCCAGCGCCGGGATCTCCGGGTCGTTGAGGCTGGGCAAGACTTCATATTCTCGAAAGCGGGGAGAGACATTCAGCATGAGCTTCTCCTACTCATTGATCCCACTCATAAGGTTCCCACTCACAATCTGCTGGACGGCACGCGCCGCGGCGAGCACGGTCTAGGCGGTTTGCCGGGCGCGCAGGCTGTCTAAGGATTCGATATCTTCGGGTTTGATCAGGGCGCGGGCGATTTCCTCGCTGCGATAGCGGGCAAAGGTGTCGCGGCCCTGTTTCTCGCGCAGCTTATCCAACCCCTGAAGCAAGGCCTCCGGGCGGGGCGGGCAGCCGGGGATATAGACGTCCACCGGGATCAGTTTGTCGACGCCCTGGATGATGGCGTAGTTGTTGAAGGGGCCGCCGGCGCTGGCGCAGATGCCCATGGCGATGACCCACTTGGGTTCGAGCATTTGGTCGTAGATGCGTTTGATCACGGGGGCCATTTTGTTGGCCACCCGCCCGGAGACGATCATCAGGTCGGCTTGGCGGGGGCTGGCGCGGAACAGCTCGGAGCCGTAGCGGGCGATGTCATAGCGGGCGGTGCTGGTGGCGATCATCTCCATCGCACAACAGGCCAGGCCAAAGAGCAGCGGCCAGGTGCTGTTCTGGCGGCCCCAGTTGACGAGGCTTTCCAAATTGGTCGTGATAATCCCTTCGGGCAGTTTTTCTTCAAGTCCCATGGTTGATCCTCTGTGAGCGAACAAGCCGAGGCCGGCGCTAGGTCCGGCGAGACACTTGGCTGCCTCAATGCGGCTGTGGATGGCGGCAATTGAGGCCGGTGATTGCATATCGTGAATTGTTGTGAATCGTCGAGTATTGACACGAGGCGACCAAGCCGGGAAATAGCAAAAGAGCCAAGGGCGCGCCGGCATGCGGCTCCTGACTCTTGCGTTTGCTCTATCGCCCAGGCGGCGTTGCGCCGAAAGCGGCCGCACCGCAGCAGGCCGTGCTTACTCCCCCCAATCCAACGCACCTTTCTTCCACACGTAGGCAAGGCCCACAACGAGCACCAACAAAAAGGAGCCCATTGGGAGCAGGGCAATCGTTAACGAGGCATTGTCGCGCAATTGGCGAATGACGGCCGCCCACGGGTAAAGAAAGATGACTTCGATGTCGAACAGGATGAAGAGCATGGCGACCAAATAGTACTTGACGGGAAATGGGCGACGGGCATCGTGGAACGGAATAATGCCCGACTCATAGGGTTCAAGTTTCTGTTTGTTGTCCCGGCGCGGGCCTAGCAAGCTGGGGAGAATAATGGCAATAGCGGCAAAGCCTGCGCCGACCACCAGCAGGATGAGGAGCGGTAGATACGCAATAGCCACAGTCTCAGCCTCTCTCCTTCGGGTAGATAGTCTGCTTTAGGGTGCGTGAGCGATCTTGGGGCCGCCGGATCGCGACGGCGTTCTCTCACGGCGGGGCGCGCTGTCGCCGCTTAGGATAGAACTCGATCACTCATCACGAGTTGTCACGGCTCGTCCAAAACAGGGCGCAGCGCGCAAATAAACTGACCCAACACCGGGAGCGTGTTGAGTTCGCATGCATATAAGACGCCGGTTCTCAATGGTTTTCGGGTTGTGGCGCTGCCGCACGCATTTGTTCAGTCTATCACGAGCATAGGGGTGTGTCAACATTCGGCCCTGGATTTTGTGAAAAAAAGTACAGTGCGCAGGCCGGGCGCATTCCACGTTGGGGGCGGATTGTCATGCTGAGTCGCCGCCGCTTGTGGCGCGAAGGGTCTCCCTGCTGCGGTGCGCCAGCCAGGGAGACCCTTCGCCAGGAGGCTCAGGGTGACAGGCGCTCGCGCCCCCAGGGTGAAATGGACCCCGCGCCGCCAGATTGCTTGCCCTGTATTTGTGGGCTGTGCTACAATTTCCCAACAGACCCTGTGTGACAGCGCATATGGAAGTTTCAGTGTTTTGCGAGCCAGGAATTTTCCGGTTGCCCGCCGTCTATGCTACCATACGCCGGTGTTTGTTCCATTCTACACAAACATGGGGCAAACCGGCGCTTTGGGGTGTTGGGCGCGCCCTACCTGTTGTTGCCCAAATGTTGCCGCCTACAAGCCGTAACCGTTAATCGTTTTTTTTGCCTGCTACTCTTTGCCTTCTCGTGTGCCATCACGCCGGGGCATCGTGCCGGGGTGGCCGCAGCACTGCGCTAGGAGCACGGACACCATGCTGGAAAACTATGCGTTTATCTTGATCCTCAGCGTATTGGCCTTTACAGTGCCGGTGGCGGCTGTGGGGCTGGGGATGTTGTTAGGGCCGCGGCGCCCCGACCCAATCAAGACTTCGACCTATGAGAGCGGTATTGAGACGATTGGCGATACCTGGGTGCAGTTTCGAGCGCAGTACTATTTGATCGCGCTGATCTTCTTGATCTTCGATGTGGAGGTCATCTTCCTCTTTCCCATCGCCCTGGCTTTTGACCAACTGAGCCTGTTCGGGGTCGCGGCGACGGCTACCTTCGTCATCATCCTGCTGTTGGGTCTGTTCTTGGAATGGCGCAAGGGTGCGTTGGAGTGGCAATAGACCGGCCGCTTTGCGCCGGCTGGCTTGTCGATGCTGTTTTGAACGCCTGATCTCGTCATCGGGATTGTGACACGCTGGAGGATCCAATGCTGGACTGGAGTTCCGCCCTTTCCAAGTGGCTGATGAATCTGGGGCTGCCCGATGAGTGGGCGCTTGGGATCACTTTCTTTGTGGGGGCCTTGGTATTGGCCGGCGCTGCGCCCGCTTTGGCGCTGGTGCTGATCCATATCACGCGCAAGTCATTGGGCCGCTTCCAAGACCGTCTGGGTCCCAACCGCGCCGGGCCGTGGGGCATTTGGCAGGGTGTGGCCGACGCGGCCAAACTGCTCACTAAGGAGGATATTCGCCCCGCAGAGGCGGATATTATCGCCTATACGCTGGCGCCGCTGTTGACCGTCTTCGGCGTGATCATGTCGGTGGGGGTGATCCCCTTTGCCAATGGTCTGATCGGTGTGGACCTCAATGTGGGCGTGCTCTATCTGGTGGCCTTGGGGTCGGTGGGCATCTTCGCCGCGATTATGGCGGGCTGGAGCAGCAACAACAAATATGCGCTGCTGGCCGGGTCCCGCGTCGTGGCGCAGTTGATGAGCTATGAGATCCCGATGGTGCTCGCCATGTTTGCACCTGTGCTGCTGGCAGGCACGATGCGCATGAACGGCCTTGCCCAGTTCCAGCGGCTGGAGATCTTTGGCTTTAACCTGGGGTTGGGCTGGATCGGCTTTGTCATGCCCGCGGTTTTCTTGGTCTACTTCACGGCGGCCTTGGCTGAAGGCGAGCAGACGCCGTTTGACCTGTTGGAAGCGGAGTCGGAGCTGATCGCCGGTTTCCACATTGAATATTCGGGCATGAAGTTCGCCATGTTCTTCCTGGGCCAGTTCCTCAACAGCTTCTTCCTGGGGGCGATTGCGGTGGTGCTCTTCTTGGGCGGCTGGCAGGGGCCGTTTGTGGATCAACTCCCGATCCTGGGCGTGGTCTACTTCTTTGCCAAGGCCTTTGCCCTCTATATGGTGGTGCAGTGGATCAAGGGGACCTTCCCGCGCGTGCGCATCGACCAGATGATGGCCTTTGCTTGGAAGGTGGCGGTGCCGCTGATGCTGGTGTTGATCCTGTGGCAGATGATCGCGCTCAAGCTGCCGGTGGCGACCTGGATGCAGTATGTGGTGATCTTTATCGGCAATATTGTGGCGCTGGCGGTGATGGGCGTCACGCTGGCCGGCTACTTCCGCCGGGAGCAGATCCGCACCAAGCGCGCCTTCCAGCCAAAATCGTTGATCGGCACGATGCGGCCTGTATCGCCCTCGGGCGACTAGAGGTCAGGCTGTTGCTTGAGTCAGGCCACCGTTTGAGTCAGATAGCTGTCTGAGTGAGACTGTCTGAGTAAGGTAGAAACGCAAGGTAGAAACGCTATGTCTGAACTATTGCAGAGCCTGTCGTTCACCCTGCCGACCCTCCAACAATTGGTCTTTCTGGCCTTGGCCGGGTTTGTCGTGATTATGGCGCTGATTGTGGCGCTGGCGCCCAACCTGTTCCACAATGCCTTGGGGCTGGCGGGGACCTTTTTGGGGGTCGCCGGGGTCTATGCGCTGCTGGAGGCCGAGTTTTTGGCGGTGAGCCAAGTGCTGATCTATGTGGGGGCGATCGCTACGTTGATCATCTTTGCCGTCATGCTGACGCGCGGCATGATGTTTGGCATCACCTCGCCGAGCAATGCCCAGCGTTTGACGGTTGCGATCATGTCGCTGCTGCTCTTCTTTGTCTTGGGCGGCATCTTGACCCACACCGGTTGGCCGGAGGTCGGCGCGGCGTTGCCCGATGGCGAGACGCTCATCGCCATGTTGGGCCAGCTTTTTGTCACGACCTATCTGGTCCCGTTTGAGCTGACGGCGCTGCTGCTGTTGGTGGCGCTGGCCGGCGCGCTGATGCTGGCGCGCGACCGTTGATCCAGACGACTGCCGGGTAGATGGCGGCTGCGGCGCGTCTCCGGTCTGCCCGTGGCGTGGCCTTGCAGCTTGCGAACGACACCCAAGCGGATGAACGCCCAAGAGGGTAAACGTCCAAGAGGGTATACGCCCAAAAGGATGAACGCATGGTTCCTTTGAATTGGTATCTGCTCCTATCGACCTTTCTGTTCTGCACCGGGCTATATACGGCTCTGGCGCGGCGCAACGCCATTGCCGCCTTGATGGGCATTGAGTTAATGCTCAATGCGGTCAACATCAACCTGCTCGCCTTTTGGCGCTATGGTAACTCGGTCGAGGCGTTGGACGGGCAGGCCTTTGCCATCTTTGTGATCGCCATTGCTGCGGCGGAAGTGGCGGTGGGGCTGGCGCTGATCATCTCGGTCTATCGGGGCCGCCGCACGGTCAACCTGGACGACCTGGACACGCTGCGCGGCTAAGGCGCGCCCAACCCGGCTATGGCCAAGACGCTGCTCACCGGCTCGCTGGATGAACAGTGTGAGTTTCTCTATACATTGGCGCAGACGAAGATGCAGCAGGGAAACTACACGGGGGCCATCCACGCGCTCAAGGAGATCGCCAAGTATCAGCCGGGCTATCGAGATACGGCCCAGTTGTTGGCCGAGGCGCAGCGGCGCAAGGCGGAACACACGGCGCTGTTGTTCTACGCCTTTGGCGGGGCGGCGCTCTTTATTGGCATCGGCACTGTGCTGCAAGCCGGCAACGACCTGGTCTTCTTGGCCCTGGCGTTGGGGGGTGGGTTGCTGGGCTACTTTGTCGGCAACCTGATGCGCGGGCGTGCCGGCGGGGGGCCGCACAGCGATTCGCCGTGAGGCGCAGTTCGACAACCGCCGTTTGAGCGGCTGTCTGTGGACTCATTATCTGGAACAGTCATTTTCCTGAGGCAACCGGGCCTACGCGCATCTGGGGCGCGGCGGCGGTGTGCGCAGATTCATTCCTGGAACGCAAAGCGAGGTTGAACGAATGGAAGGATTTCTCAATATCGCCTGGCTGGTGCCGATCCCGACCTTCCTAGCCTTTGTTGCGATCATCCTTTTCCTCAACGGCAACAAGACGGTCAGCGCGCTGACCGCGATCTTGGGCGCTGGGTTTGGTTTTCTACTCAGTTGGCCGATCGCGTTTGTCGCCTTTACGACCGACCTGTTTGGCGAGCACCCGGTCTATGGCGAGCTGTACCGCATCCCCACCGGCACTGTCGACCTGATCATCGGCTACCAAGTGGACCCGGCCAACGCGCTGATGCTGTTTATGGTCTCGTTTCTGCTGCTGATGATCTTCATCTATGCCAGCGGCTACATGACCTTTCCGGGCCATCTGAATCCGGAGCTATATCCGGTTTCATACAGCCAGGGCCGCGACCCGCGCTACAGCCGTTTTATGGCCTATATCAGCCTTTTTGCGACCGGCATGCTGGGGCTGGTAGTCTCCAACTCGCTGATCACCTTCTTTGTCTTCTGGGAGATCATGGGGTTGTGTTCCTATCTGCTGATCGGCTTCTGGTATGAGAAGCCGACGGCGCGCGATGCCGCGGTCAAGGCGTTCTTCACCACGCGCGTCGGCGATACGATCATGTTCATCGGCATGATGCTGCTCTACTTCAAGAGCACGCCCAGTTCGCTGCACTTCAACGAAGTGCTGCGTATGGAAAACCTGGAGCATCTGGCCCAGCAGATGGTCACCGTGCCGGTGCTCAACCTGACCGTGCCGTGGATCGCGCTGATCGCGGTTTTGATCTTCTTTGGGACGGTGGGTAAAAGCTCGCAGTTCCCGCTGCACGTCTGGTTGCCCGACGCCATGGAAGGCCCGACTCCGGTCTCCGCCCTGATCCATGCCGCTACCATGGTCTCCGCCGGCGTCTTCCTCTTGGTGCGCATGTTCCCGCTCTTCTATGCCGCAGGCGAAGCCTCGCCCGGTACGATGCACTTTGTGGCGTTTATCGGCGCGTTCACGGCGATCTTCGCCTCGACGATTGCCGTGGCGCAATGGGACATCAAGCGCGTGCTGGCCTATTCCACCATCAGCCAGTTGGGCTATATGGTGGCGGCCATCGGCATCGGCGCCTATGTGGCGGCGCTCTTCCATCTGCTCACCCATGCCTTTTTCAAAGCGCTGCTCTTCCTGGGGTCGGGCAGCGTGATCCACGGGGTGGAGCATGGCTTCCATCATGCCCATACCCACGGGCATGATGCGCATGAGGACACCGTCAGCGAAGAGGGCCATGTGGTTGCGCCGCTCTTGATCGTGCGGCCCGACGGCGCGCTCAACCCTACTGACGCGCAGGATATGCGTAACATGGGTGGGCTGTTGAGCCGTATGCCCATCACCGGCTGGACCTTTATCATCGGCGGGCTGGCGCTGAGCGGCTTCCCGCTGCTGACTGCGGGCTTCTGGTCCAAGGACGAAATCCTGGCCTCTGCCTGGTATGGTGAGAATATCTGGGTCTTTGTCACGCTGGCGGTGGCGGCCTTCCTGACGGCCTTCTACACTGCCCGCCAGATCGGGCTGACTTTCTTGGGCAAGCCGCGCACCGAAGGCGCGGTGTATGCGCCGGAGAGCGTGCGCTCGATGACCTGGCCGCTGATCCTGATCACACCCTTTGCGATTGCGCTGGGCTGGATCGGCATCCCGGCGAGCTTCCCCGGCTTGGGCGGGATCGTTCCCAACTGGCTGGAGCATTTTCTGGAGCCGTATATCGAGTATCAGGGCTTCCATGTGGCGCACCCGGAGTTCAACATTGTGCCGCTGGCGACCTCGTTGGTGGTGGCCTTGGGCGGGCTGCTGGTGGGCTTCCTGGTCTATGGCCGCGGGCTGGCTGTGGGGCAGATCGACCCGCTGCGCCGGCTGCTCGGCCCTATTTGGGTCTTGTTCTACAACAAGTACTATGTAGACGAGTTCTACCGCTACACCATCATCCCTTTCACGATTGGCCTCTCCAAGTTTCTCTATTGGGTGGACGACCTGTGGGTGATCGACCCCATCGTCAACGGGATCGGGCGGGTGACGGTCTGGCTGGCGGGCTTCTGGGCCGCCTTTGACCTGTTTGTCGTGGACGGTGTAGTCAACGGCTTTGCCCGGGTATCCGACCGTATGGGCCGCGTGCTGCGCACCACCCAAGACGGCCATGTCCAGGTCTATCTATTGGTGGCAGTGGTGACGGTGACCGTGTGGCTGTTGTTGAAGGCGATGCCGATCATTCTGACGCTGGTCTAGGCGGGCTGAGGCGGAGCGCCGCGCAACCGGTGCGCTGATTCTGAACTGATTGATCAATTGATTGTTGAACGTCGTGTCGAGTTCGTAGCTGCAATCAAGAATGATTCCGGAACTGTGAACTCCAAAACAGGGATCTGCGGAGGATAATTCGATGGAAGTCAACCAATGGGTCTTGCCGGCCATCTTGATTTGGCCGTTGCTCAGCGCGATCTGGACGCTGCTTCCGGCCAACGAGAAGACCATCCAGTGGGGGTCTGTGGTGGCGAGTCTGGTGCCGCTTGGGCTGAGCATTTATATGCTGTTAGCCTATGACTTCAACGCCGGTGGGATGCAGTTCGAACTGCGCGTCCCCTGGGTGGAGTCGCTTGGGGTCAACCTCCACTTGGGCGCAGATGGGCTGAGCGTGCCCCTGGTCTTTATGACAGCCCTGCTTTCGACGCTGAGCATCTACTACAGCACCGGGGTGATCCGCACACGCATCAAAGAGTACTTTGTGATGTTCCACCTGTTGGAACTGAGCATGATCGGCGTCTTTGTGGCGTTGGACTATGTGCTGTTCTACGTCTTCTGGGAGATCAGCCTGGTGCCGATGTACATGTTGATCGGCATCTGGGGCGGGGCTGGGCGCAACTACGCCTCGATCAAGTTCTTTATCTATACCTTGGTCGGCTCGGTGGCGATGCTGCTGGCGATTCTGATGACCTACTTCGCCACCGGCACGTTCGACATGATCGACGCGGCCGCGGCCAAGCCCTTTATGGACCTGCCCGCAGACAAGGCGCTGCTCTTCTCCAGCCTGGCCTTCTGGGGCTTCTTCCTGGGGCTGGCCTTCAAAGTGCCGAGCTTCCCTTTCCATACTTGGCTGCCCGACGCCCATACCGAGGCCCCGACCGCGGGCAGCGTGATCCTGGCCGGCGTGCTGCTGAAGCTGGGCGCCTATGGCATCCTGCGCATTATGCTGCCCACCTTCCCGGTCGCGGCCGAGTATTGGTCGATGTGGCTGGTGGCGCTGGGCGCAATCGCAATCGTCTATGGGGCCTTTGTCTGCATTGCCCAGACCGACCTCAAGCGGCTGATCGCCTACAGCTCGGTCAGCCACATGGGCTATGTCATGTTGGGCGTGGGGGCGGCAGCCTCGGTGCTGACCCCGGATGGGGCGCAGCGCATGGCAGAGACCTTTGGCCTCACGACCGAGCAGGTGATGGACAGCGCGGCGATGGCGATCAACGGCGCTACGCTGCAAATGTTCAACCACGGCATCATCACCGGCGCGCTGTTCTTGCTTGTCGGTGTGATCTATGAACGGGCGCACACGCGTGAACTGGTGCGCTTTGGCGGGCTGGGCACGCTGACCCCCTACTTCTATGGGATGATGCTGACCGCCGGCTTTGCCAGCTTGGGGCTGCCGGGGCTGGCCGGTTTCTGGGCCGAGCTGTTCACCTTCCGCGGCGCGTTTGCGCTCGTCCCCTACTGGGCCGCCTTTGGCGCCATCGGCATGATCTTGACCGCGGTCTATATCCTGTGGCGCATCATCCAGAACCTTTTCCTCGGTTCCTATGACCCGGCCAAGGTGCATCACTGGACGACGGTGCAAGGGGTGGAGAGCGAAGGCCCGACCGACATGGCCGGGTTCGAGAAGCTTACCCTCTGGCCGCTGATCATCACGATGTTTGTGCTGGGCATCTATCCAACGCTGGTGCTGGTCTACTTCAACGGTTTTGCCGTCGATCTGTTGCAGTACATCCAGGGGCTTTTGTAGCCAAGGGGGCTGACCTTGAACGAAATTGGTTTCGGATCATTGGGCGGCATCCTGCCTGAGATCATCCTGTTGATCGGCGGCCTCCTGATCCTGTTGTTGGACATGGCCCAGGGCCAGGAGCGCGAGAGAGGCAGCGGCTTTATGGCCGTAACTGTGATCTTTCTGATCATCAGCCTGGTGGGCGTGATTCTGCAACTGGGGATGGAACCCTATGTGGCGTTGAGCATGGTGGCCGTGGACCCGTTCGCCACCTTCCTCAAGATCGTGGTCTATACGGGGATGACGCTGGTCGCGATCGGCGGCGGCAGCTATATCAACCGCCGCGCCACCAGCGGCACAGGCGAGTTTTGGGCGCTCTTTCTCTTTGTTACGCTTGCCATGAGCGTGACGGTGAGCGCCAACAACCTGCTGCTGCTCTTTTTGGGGATCGAGTTCCTGTCGATCACCAGCTATATCCTGACCGGCTATCTGCGCGAAGACCGGCGCAGCGCCGAAGCGGGGGTGAAGTACTTCCTCTATGGCTCGGTGGCCTCGGCGCTGATGCTCTATGGCATGAGCTTGCTCTATGGCGCGTCGGGGTCGCTCGACCTGCAGGCGATCGGCGAGGCGCTGACTGATGCGACCGACTTGGAGAACATCATCCTGCCGGCTGCGCTGTTGACGCTGGTGGGGTTTGGCTTCAAAGCCAGCCTGGCGCCGTTTCACCAGTGGGCGCCGGACATCTATGACGGCGCGCCGACGCCGATCACGGCCTATCTGTCGACTGCGTCCAAGACGGTGGGTTTTGCGGTGATGGCGCGCGTGCTGATCGTCGCCCTGGGCGCATATCGGGTCGACTGGGTTCCGATCCTGGCCGGCCTCAGCATCCTGACCATGACCGTGGGCAACCTGATGGCGCTGCGCCAGACTAGCGTCAAGCGGATGCTCGCCTATAGCTCGGTCGCCCAGGCGGGCTATATCCTGATGGGGCTGACGGCGATCGTCTCCGGCGGCGCGGCGGATATCACCGTGTTGGGTATGAACGGCCTTAACGGGCTGTTGCTCTACCTGTTTGCCTATATCTTCACCAACATCGGCGCTTTTATGGTCGTTTTGGCGGTGGAAGAGGATACGGGGTCGCATGAGTTGGAGGCCTATGCGCGGCTGGGGCAGCGCTCGCCGGGGCTGGCCTGGGCTATGTTCATCTTTTTGTTGAGCCTGACTGGCATCCCGCTGACAGGCGGGTTTGTGGGCAAGTTCTATGTCTTTGGCGCGGCGGTGCAGCACCAGTATTTCTGGTTGGCGGGGATCGGGCTGATCAACGCCGGGATCGCCGCGTTCTACTATCTGAACATTGTGCGCTATATGTTCTTCTCGCCGGAAGGCGAGTATATCGGCCCGGCGCGTGTTTCGGTCTCTGTCCCAGTGCAGTTGATCGTGCTGCTCTGTGTGGGCGCGACGATCTGGATCGGGCTGTATCCGCCGAATATCATTGAATGGGCGAACGACGCCTCGCGCCAACTGCTGGCGATGCTCTAGAATCTACCGCTGTTCGGCTGCATTGCGACGTCAAGGGGGGGAACTTTGCCCTCCCCTTGACGTTTGCTTTGTCATAAGCCTGAGATGATTTCAACCACCCGTGTCTTTTTGGGCCGGCCGAGCGTCTTCTTAGTGAAACCCGCGTGTGAAGCGCATCTTTGCGCGGGGTGGCCTCGGCACTCTCATTGACCTTCTCATTGCGTGCTTTGTGACTGGTACTCGACTGCGCTGCGCCCAGCGCCTAACTGCATCGTTTAGACTATTTCTCCCGCTCTTGCTTCTCTTGGGGCTGTTGGCCGCCTGGTGGATGCCTGTGCTGGTCAAGGCCCAGGGTGTCGTGCCCACGCGCAACGCACCGATCAGTTTGGTCGTGATCCCCGGCAAGCCCAACGAGGTGTTGGCAGGTACGCTCAACGCGCCTGACCCTGTGAATGTCTATCGCAGCAGCGACGGCGGCGTGAGCTGGGCTGCGTCGGGGCAGGGGATGGCGGCCAATGTTTCGATCGCAGGGCTTGCGGCGGACCCGCAGAACCCCAACCTGGTGTTGGCGGGCGACGGCGGGTTTGGCTATATGTATCGCAGCGCCGACGGCGGGCTGACCTGGACCGAACTGCCCGGCTTCAAGGCGATGCTGGCCGAGAACGCCGCGGTCGGCGAGTTGTATTCGGTGGTCGAAGAGGGCAATGTCACGGTCTTCTACGCTTCGACGCGCTATGAGGGTGTCTTTCGCAGCCCCAATGGGGGGGATATTTGGCAGAAGCTGGATGCAGGGCTGGCGGGTGAAGCGCGGCGTGTGCGCGAGGTTGTCGTCCATCAGGGCGTGATCTACGCCGGAACTCATGCCGGTCTTTACCGGATGCTGCCGGAAAGCTCGGTGTGGGAATTTGTGCCCGGTCTGCCCAATACGCTGATCATCTTCAGCCTGGGCACGATGGGCGATCTGATCTACGCCGGCACGGGCCAGGGGCTGTATACCAGCCCCGACGGTCAAACCTGGACGCCCGCAGCCGGTTTCCCGGCCACCATTGTCTATGACCTGGCGGAGACAGGCCAGCGCATCGTCGCCGCCACCGAGAACGGGCTGTGGGCCGGGGTGGGCGACAGTTGGCAGCAGCCTGCCGTCAACGGCGTGCCCTATGCCGGGGTGGTCTATGCGGTCGCCAACACGCCCAAGGCCCCGCGCACGATCTACGCGGCGACGGCAACCGATTGGGTGCTGCGCAGCGACGACGAGGGGCTGACCTTCTTCCCGATCTCGGCCATGCCGCCGCTGGATGTGCAGGCCGCGCTGGCTACGCCGACGCCGATCCCGACGCCGACCGCCACGCCGACGGATACGCCGACGCCTACGGCCACCCCCACCGATACGGCCACACCCACGCCCACGCCTACGGCGACCGACACGCCGCTGCCGACAGAGACGGCGACCTCCACCGATACGCCAACCCCAACCGCCACGGTGACGGAAACGCCGCTGCCTACCGATACGGCGACCCCTACCGAGACCCCGGCTGAAGTCCAGCCGGAAGCGCCTGCAGCGGTCGAGGGGACGGGGGCCATCAGTTTGGCCGTGCCGGGGCCGGCGTCAGACGCGCTCTCGCCCACCATCCCGATCTCGGTGCCGGAAGCTGCGGCGACGGAAGCTTCGGTGGTCGCGGTGGATGTACCCACACCTGCGCCGCCAACCGGCACGCCCGCTCCGATGCCCACTGAAACAGCCGCTCCCGCACCGACCGATACGCCGGCCCCCTTGCTGGAGCCGACCCAGGTGGCGATGATCCCGCCGCCCGAAGCGACCGATACACCGTTGCCGGAGCCAACCGCGGCCCCCACGACAGCGCCTACCGCCATCCCCGCGCCGACGCGTGCGCCGGTCGATATCTCGAAGCTGGTCTATACGAGCCTGCCGCCGGTCTTTGTGGGCGCGGGCGTGCTGCTCTTTTTTGTGATCGTGGCGGCGGGGCTGTCGGTGATCCGC
>JADLFO010000286.1 GCA_020845455.1 Caldilineaceae bacterium | reverse complement strand
CGGCGGCGCACGCCGCGCTGCCCGCGATCGCATTGCCCTGATCTCCTCCATTTCGCAACAGACGACTGCAAATCTAGATTGCTTTACAGACGGCGCGCCGTTTCTTGGCTACGGTGAGCAAGCGGGAGCGGTGCGCCGTCTCGCATAGGCCGCGACCTCCCTGGTATAATGCTTGTCCTAGCGCCTCCGCTGTTGCTTGGGCGTTTCCCTCTGGACTCTGCGTTCTTTGCGGTCAATATGCTGTTTACCTTACAAGGAGGTATCCTTTGTTCCGGCGCTTTTCGCTTCTCACGCTCCTGTTACTTTTGCTGAGCGCCTGCCGGCCCGTCCAGCCTGCCCCAGCGGCGGGAGGCACGATCCCGCAGCCGGCAGAAACGCCCGCGCCCGGCGCGGCCCTGCCCGCCGACCCCGATGTACGCATCGGGTCGCTGGAGAATGGGCTGACCTATTACATCCGCGCCAATGATGAACCGATGAACCGTGCCGAACTCTGGCTGGCGATCAACGCCGGCTCGCTGGAGGAAGACGAAGACCAGTTGGGGCTGGCCCATTTTCTTGAGCACATGCTCTTTAACGGCACAGAAAACTTCCCCGGCATGGGCGTCGTGGACTTTTTGGAGAGCGTCGGCATGACCTTTGGGCCGGATGTCAACGCCTACACCTCGTTTGGCGAGACGGTTTACACCATCCAAGTGCCCACCGACAACGCCGAGACGCTTGCCAAGGGGGTTCAGGTCTTGAGCGACTGGGCCGCCCGCGCTACACTGGACCCGGCGGAGATCGACGCCGAGCGCGGGGTGGTGGTCGAAGAATGGCGGCTGCGTGACCAGACCGCGGCGGGGCGCATCCAGCAGCAGACGCTGCCCTTTTTGCTGGGTGATTCGCGCTATGTCGACCGTCTGCCCATCGGCGATATGGATGTGATCCGCAGCGCCCCGCCCGAAGCCGTGCGCCGTTTCTATAAACAGTGGTATCGCCCCGGCCTGATGGCCGTGATCGCCGTGGGTGATTTTGATGTGGACGCGGTGGAAGGGCTGATCCGCGACAACTTTGGCCCGCTGCAAAACCCCGCCGACCCGACCCCGCGGCCCAGCTATGACCTGCCCGCCACCGACGCCACCCAATATCTGACGGTGAGTGACCCGGAGCAGAGCGACACGACGCTCTATTTTCTGCGCCGCCGTGCGGATCAGCCGATCCAGACGGTGGATGACCTGCGCGCCGACATGACTGGCGACCTCTTCTATATCATGCTCAACGAACGGCTGGACGATATCGAACGCCGGCCCGATTCACCTTTTCTGTCGGCCGGCGCCGGGGTCGGTTCGCTGGTGCGCCCGGCCAAGTTGGACATTGTCGTGGCGCAAACGCCCGACGGCCGCGTCTTGGATGCGCTGGACACGATCACGACCGAGGTCGAGCGCGCCCGGCGTTATGGCTTTAGCGACGCTGAACTGGGCCGCGCCAAGGCGCAACTGCTCAATTTCTATGAGCAGAGCTATAACGAACGCGCCAACACGCCCAGTCGCACCTATGCCGACGACTATCTGGGCAATTTCCTGAAAGGCGCAGCGATCCCCAGCATCGGCGATCTCTTTGCCGGCGTGCAGGAACTGCTGCCGGGGATCACGCTGGACGAGGTCAACGCCCATGTATCGGAGCTAACCGCGACCGACAACCGGCTGATCTATGTGACCGGGCCGCAAAAGGAGGCGACCCCGCTGCCCAGCGAGGAGGAGATGGCCGCCACGGTGGAGGCGGCGCTGGCCGCCGATATTCAGCCGCCGGCGCAAGAGGAGGTTGTCGGTGAGTTGATCGACGCGCCGCCCGCGCCTGCCGCGGTCGTTTCCACACAGGAGCGCGCCGATTTGGGCGTCACCGTGATCGAACTCGCCAACGGCGTCGAGGTCTGGATGAAACCCACCGACTTCAAGGACGACGAAGTGGTTTTCAGCGGCTTCAGCCCGGGCGGTTCGTCGCTGGTGAGCGATGAAGACTTTCCCGAAGCCAGCTTGATCGCCACGATTGTCGATCAAAGCGGTGTTGGCCCCTATGACGCGTCGGCACTGGCCAAACTGCTGGCGGGCAAGAGCCTTTCCGCCGTGCCCTATATCCGTGAACTGGCGGAAGGCATCGAGGGCAGCGCCGTGCCCGAAGACCTGGAGACGCTCTTCCAGTTGATCCATCTCTATTTCACCGCGCCGCGCGCCGACGAATCGGTCTTTGAGGTGGTAAAGCAGCGGCAGATCACCGAACTGACCAACCGCGCCCAAGACCCCAATGCCGCCCTAGAGGATGCGTTTATCGAGGCGCTCTACGGCGACACGATCCGCCGCGGCCCGCTGCCCATTGAGGAAGTGCAGAATTTGGACTTGGCGCGCGGCTTTGAGATCTACCAGGATCGCTTTGGCGACGCCAACGGCTTCACCTTTGTCTTTGTGGGCAGCTTCGACGTAGCCGAGTTGACCACGTTGTCCCAGACCTATTTGGGCACGCTGCCTGCCGATGGCCGGGAGGAAAGCTGGCGTGATGTCGCGCCCGGCCTGCCCCAAGGCGTGATCGAAAAGAACGTCTACGCCGGGGAGGGCGAGCGCAGTGTGGTGCAAATGGTCTTCAGCGGCCCCTTCTCGCCGACCATCGAATCCAAGGTGCAGCTTGACGCCATGGCCGGGGTGCTGGATATCCTGCTGCGTGAGGAGTTGCGCGAGAAGCGCGGCGGCGTCTATTCGTCGTCGGCCTATGCCTTTACGCAGGATCTGCCCGAGCCAGGCTATTTTGTCGTGGTCGCCTTCGCCACCGACCCGGCGCGGGTCGGCGAGTTGGTCGACGCGACCTTTGCCCAGATTCATGACCTGCAGCAGAACGGCCCCAGCGCCGAAAATGTGACCAAGGTCAAGGCCCAGGCGCTCGCCAATCTGGAGGTGCAGTTGGAGAGCAACGCCTTCTGGCTTTCGCGCTTCAAGGACTACCTCATCTATGGCGGGGAGGAGCATCTGGACTTCGAGGCGCAGAAGGCCGCCGCCCAAGCCTTGACCGCCGAGCAGATCCAAGCCGCTGCACAAGAACTGCTGCGCGACGACCGCTATATCAAGGCGGTGCTTTTCCCCGCGTCGATGCAGCCGTAGGCGCGGCTTGTTGGTTGCGTGATTGGCCCGCCGCGGCCGAGACGTCTCGACCGCGGCGGGCTTTTTCCGACCTCCGGCGGCGTGCGTCGAACGCCAAACCATGATACGCTTGTAGAGATTCGCCGTTCTATGTGATCCTCAACATTCACATAAGCTGTACATCCCACTGAATAACCACTGAATGAAGGTACTGTCACCATGAAGGTCTTGATTGGCGTCAATCAGATGGGGTTGGAAAAGGCCATCCCCGATTTACAGCAGCAGTTTCCAGACGTGACCTTTGTCCATTGCCCGGCGCGTGAGCTGACCGGAAGCATGATCGCCGACGCCGATGTCTATGTCGGCTGGCTCAACGGCGAGATCTATGCCTCTGCCAAACAACTGCGCTGGATCCAGTCGCCCAGCTCGGGCGTCAATTATTTTCTCGACATCCCCGAACTGGTGGCGGGCGGCTGTCTGCTGACCAGCGCCAGCGGCACACATGCGCCCGCTGTGGCCGACAGCACGATGGCGATGATCCTGGCCTTTACGCGCGGCATCCGCCAGGCCGTGCTGCACCAGCGGGAGGGCGTCTGGCGGCCCGGCGAGATCCGGCCCAACCTGGTCGAACTGACCGGCAGCACCCTGGGCATCATCGGCTGCGGTGCGATCGGCCGCGCCTTGGCGCAGCGTGCCAAGGGCTTTGATATGCGCGTCGTCGCCGTGGACCTTAACCCCAAGGAAAAACCCGCTGTTGTGGATGAACTCTGGGGGCTGGAGCGGCTGGACGACCTGCTGCGTACCTCCGACTATGCCGTGGTGATGGTCCCCTATACGGCGCAGACCGCCAACATGATCGGCGCACGCGAGATCGGCCTGATGCGCCCCACAGCGATGCTGGTGGTGATGTCGCGCGGCGGCATCGTGGACCAGGATGCGCTGGTGCAGGCGCTGCAAGAAAAGCGCATCGCCGCCGCCGCGCTGGACGTCTTCCAGCCCGAACCGCTGCCCGCCGACCATCCGCTGTGGAAACTGGACAACGTGCTGATCGCCGCTCATATCGCGGGCGGCACGCAGCATGAGGGCAAGTACATCGTCGAGATCTTCAAAGAAAACCTGGGGCGTCTGCTCAAAAACCAGCTTCCCCTGCGCAACCAGGTCAATAAGCAACTGGGTTTTTAAGACCATCCTGTAGAATTGCGGATGCACCGGAAATCGCCTTCCGGTGCATCCCCGCTCGTTCGGTGCGCGTTTGACCACCCCTTGCAAGCGTGCTACACTTCGGCCCGGCGCAGCGGCATTCCTCCCTAGCTTCTTGAATGTGCGATTCCCGCCGCCTCTGCATCTTCCACCGATTTTCAGTGGGTCCGTTTGTCGTTTGGGCCATAGCCCAGAGTGGCTGCTCCCCAGAGTAGCTTGACCCAACCGCCGGACAAAGCCAGTTGGTAGCACAACCATAACCGTATCCACTCAAGCAGAGACCCAAAGGAGAAAGCTGTGAAACAGATGTGGTGGAAAGCCCTTTTGCTCGTCATGCTGGTCGCGGCCATCGCAGGCTGTGCTCCGGGCGCGCCCGCCGCGCCCGATCAAGCCGCCGCACCGACGGCAACCGTGCCCGCTGTCATCGAGTTGGACACAGATGCAGCGCCGATGGGCGCAGATTGGGTGATGAAGGCTCCCGAAGAGAACCCCAAACGCGGCGGCACGGTGACCACCGCCTGGGGCATGGCGCCCACCCATTTCGATCTACACCAGGGTGGCGGGTGTGCGGGGTGCGGCATGATGTACAACGGCCTGATCATGTGGAATGTGGCCGATGGCTATCACACGATCGTCCCCGCTTTGGCCACCGAATGGTCTGTCTCCGAAGATCACCTGATCTATACCTTCAAGCTGCGTGAGGGTGTCACCTTTCAAGATGGCAGTGAGTTCAATGCCGGCGATGTGGTGGCGACCTTTGTCCGCATCATCAACCCGCCTGACAATCTCTCGATCAGTGGTATTCGTGAGCAGTTGGCGATGGTCACCTCGGTTACGGCTCCCGATCCGCTGACCGTGGAATTCACCCTAGCCCAGCCCACCCCCTTCTTCCTGGAGGTGTTGGCCGGTGACAGCATGATCATCTACTCTGCCGAGGAGTTGGAAGCTAACGATTTTGACCTGCGCGGCGTCACAGTGCCTACAGGTACAGGGCCTTTCAAGTTCGTGGAATATATCCAAGGTGAAAAGCTGGTTCTTGAAGCTAACCCTGAATACTGGAATTCTGAATTGCCCTATGTCGACGGCGTCGAGATGCTGCATGTGCCGGCGTGGCCCGACCGCGGCACCGCTGTCTTGACCGGGCAGGCGGATTTTACCTTTAACGGCTCGGTGGACACTTGGCAAGAGGCGCAAAATCGCCCGGAGATGGTAACGGCGCAGGCCCCCTGCCTCAACTCGCATATGATCGCCATCAACAACGAGCATCCGCCCTTTGATAACCCGTTGGTACGCCGGGCGATTCACCTGGCAATCGACCGCCAGGCGATCATCGACGCCTTTACGCCCGTCTGGGAGCCGGCATTCGTCTCTCGCTGGTTGCCTGCGGCCAGCCCTTGGGCCACGCCTCAGGAGGAGGTTTTGCAGCTGCCGGGCTATCGTCCGGACAAAACCGAAGACATCGAGACCGCCCGCCGGCTTTTGGCCGAGGCCGGATACCCCGACGGCTTTGAGACGACCTTTACCGCATGGACAGAAGCTTCTTCCTCTGAAGTGGCCGTGCCTGCCTTCGCCGAACTGATGCGCACCGCACTCAATATCACAGGCGAGATCAAGGTGGTCGAGCGCCCGCGCACGAATGACGTGCTCAGTTCAGGCGACTTTGATCTGTTCAAGGCCGATATCTATGCCTCGCCTGTCCTAGACCCCTATCCGCTCTGGAACCTATACCTGCATACGGGGGCTTCGCAGAATTGGTCAAGATATTCGAACCCGGAGTTTGATGCGCTTCTGGACAATGAATTGGCTCTAGAGACCGACCCGGAGGCGCGCCAGGAGATCATCAATCGTGGTCTCGATATGCTAGACGAGAACCCGCCCTTCTTCCTGATCGGCTTCTGCGCGCATTCTGTCATCGCCAATCAGTCGGTCAAGGGTCTGTCGATCACCGATCGCGCATGGTCCAAGTTTGATCGCTTCGAAACCGTGTGGCTGGATCGCTAGGCTTCTCGTGTTCTGCTTTGCTTGAGCATCGCGTTGCGGGCATCCAGGGGCGATGGAGAAACTTGTGCGCTAGGCTTCTTCATTGCCCCTTTGTCTGGCGGAGAGCGATGCGCCATGGCAAAGAAGCCTTCTCGCTTGCATCAGTCCTAGACCGTTGAACCAAATGACGTGAACCCAATGAAGACGAGTTTTACATGGCCCAGTATCTTTTGAGGCGGCTGCTGCTCGCTTTCCTCACCATCTTTGGTGTGACCATTGTCATTTTCATCAGCATGCGCGTGCTGCCGGGCGACCCGCTGGCGATGATCTACGGAGAGGGTCAGGGCCTGTATGTGCTTTCGGACGAGCAAGTAGCGGCGGCGCGTGCCAGTTTGGGGTTGGATCAGCCCTTGTATGTCCAATACCTGGACTGGATGGTCGATGTAGCCAAGGGGGATCTGGGTTATTCTTTTTGGGTGGAAACACCGATTCGCGACACGATCCTGCGGCGTGGGCCGATCACTGCCCAGATTGCGCTCGTTGCCATTATCCTGGCTTGGGTGATTGGCATCCCCGTGGGCCTCATCAGCGCGGTGTGGCGTGAAACGTGGCCCGACTATATTCTGCGCTTTTTCGTCACCCTCTTTATGGCGATCCCCAGTTTTTGGCTAGGGATGGCGATGGTCCTCGTTACGGTGCTTGCCTTTAACTGGCGACCTTCGATCACCATTGTCCAAGTCTGGGAGGATCCCCGCGAAAACTTCTTCATGATCCTCGGCCCCTCCGTCGCCATGGGGATTGGCATTGGCGCGTTGATTGCCAGAATGACGCGCACCACCGTGTTGGAAACGCTGCGTGAAGATTATGTGCGCACAGCACGCGCCAAAGGGTTGGCCGAATGGACGCTCCTCTTCCGCCATGTACTGAAAAATGCCTTACTCCCTGTCATCACTATCTCTGGCCTTTCGCTTGCAGGTCTCTTGGGTGGTTCTGTGGCAGTCGAAAAAGCGTTTGGTTTCCCAGGGTTGGGGTCGGCGTTGGCGCAGGGTGCGGTCGAACGAGATTGGATGATGGTGCAGAACCTGACGCTGATCTTCGCCATCACATTTGTTTTTCTCAATCTCTTTATCGATATCCTCTATGCCTGGATTGATCCACGCATCCGCTACAGTTGATTTCCATGCCGGAACGACACGCAAAGGTTTTTGTGCATAGGGTCTCTTTCTGCCTGAAGCGTTACCCTTTTGCTAAGGAATGCTCATGAGTACACCCGCGGCCACCATTGAGCGAGAACGAACCCAAGGACAAATTGCTTTTGGCCAAAGTATCTGGGGCGCAGCGAATCGCTTTGCTAAGACCTCGCCCATCGGCGCTGTATCGGCGCTCTTTCTGATCTTCATCGTCTTCGTCACGATCTTTGCCGACCAGATCGCGCCCTATCATCCGCTAGAAGCCGATTTTCGCGCCATGCGTGCGGCTCCTTCGGCAGCACATTGGATGGGGACCGACAATCTGGGGCGCGATGTTCTCAGCAGACTCATCCATGGGGGGCGCCTCTCTCTTTCTGTGGCTATCCTCTCCACGCTGCTGAGCAAGCTCCTTGGCTTCTCTTGGGGCATCCTCACCGGCTACTCCGGGAATGTCTTTGACCTGGTCAGCCAGCGTGTTATCGATGTATTGCTTGCCTTCCCTGGCATCATTCTCGCCATGCTGCTCTTGGCTGCGCTCGGCGGCGGTTTTGGCACTGTGGTGATTGCCATCACCCTGCAAGGCATTGCCGGAACGGTGCGTGTCATCCGTTCGGTCGTACTCTCGATCAAAGAAATGGCCTATGTGGAATCTGCGCGCTCGATTGGCGCCAGCCGTTCGCGCGTGATGATGCAGCATATCGCACCCCAATGTGTGGCGCCGATCCTGGTGTTGATCAGCGCATCATTGGGTTCGGCGATTTTTGCAGAGGCAGCGCTGAGCTTTCTGGGCCTCGGTATCCCCCAACCTACGCCCAGTTGGGGCAACATGCTCGGCGGGATTCTGGCAAACCAGTTCAAACCCCAATGGTGGCTGGTCATCTTCCCCGGCTTGACAATTACCCTCACCATTCTCGCCTTTAACCTGGTGGGTGACGCTCTGCGCGATCATCTGGACCCCAAGTTAAGAGGGCGGATTCACTAAGCTGCTCCGCCGGGTGGCGGCATAGACCAGCCCTCCGGCGACCAGGAATGTAAGCAGTTGAAGCGCGGGGGTGCGCGCAAAGAAATTGGCGGCGGCAGTGATATAGCGGTTGGCGACGCCAAACCAGGCGTAAAACAGCCCCAAGACCAGCAGCGTGATCCACCCGGCGTGGACCCCAGCGCAGCGCCAGACCCCTAGCCCGCGCCCCGTCGGAATCGTCTTATCCCGGCTTGTCTCGTCCTGCCTTATCTCGTCGCGCATCACGTCTCATCACGTTGCCCTGCCGCAGGGTCAGGCGATCTCCACCAACAGCACATCGCGCGCCACGCCCTGGCCCACCTGGGCATGCACCTGCTGCACTACGCCGCCGCGCGGCGCGTGGATCTCGTTTTCCATCTTCATCGCTTCAAGGATCAAGAGCGGCTGCCCCGGCTCCACGCGCTGCCCCGGCGTCACCAGGAGCCGCGTCACCAGCCCAGGGATAGGCGCTTTGACGCGGCCATCGCCGCTGGCAGGCCGGTGGGTCGCGGCTTCCAGGTCGCGGGTCTCCAGAGGGTAGCGGCGGCCCTCGACCTGCAACCAGCGCAGGTCGGGGTCGAAGATCACCTCATAGGGCCGGCGGTCGACCACCACCCAATCGGGCAGCGCCCCTGCGCTTAGCTCAGGCAGCGTCACCGTGATCGGCTCGCCGTCGATCACGGCGCGAAAGGTGTTGCGCTGCGCCGGGTCGGGCCGGACTTCAACCGTATAAGGATGGCCGTCGAACTGAATCGCAATAGTACGCATCGCTTCGCGCTCCTCTCACAATGCACGGCTGGCGCGATGCCAACCGGAGAGCAGGCGCGGCGGCTGCGCCGGCCAGCCGCTCTCCTCGCGCAGGGCAAAGGCCACTGCCGCCGCCGCCGCCAGGTCGCGGCGCACCTCCTCCGCTGCCGCCGCCGGCGGCAGCGGGCGGAACAGCAGCCCCGTGTTATATTCGCCGCGCACCACATCGGGGTGCTCGATCACCTGCCGCAGCAGGGTCAGGTTGGTGGCGACGCCATGCACCACGAATTCGTCCAGCGCCCGGCGCATGCGCCGCAGACAGATGGCGCGCGTCTCGCCCCAGACCACCAGCTTCGCCAAGATCGGGTCGTAGTGTACGGGCACTTGGCAGCCGGCGCAGGCATACGAATCGACGCGGATGTGCGCGCCGCCCGGCACGCGATAGTGGCGTACCGTGCCGGGGCTGGGCAGATAGTCGTTCCACGGGTCCTCGGCGCTGACGCGGCACTGCATCGCCCAGCCGCGCAGC
This sequence comes from Caldilineaceae bacterium, assembly GCA_020845455.1. Classification (GTDB taxonomy): domain Bacteria; phylum Chloroflexota; class Anaerolineae; order Caldilineales; family Caldilineaceae; genus QEUY01. Next base: position 10,884 of record JADLFO010000286.1, on the reverse strand, counting down.
CGGACATCCTCCTGGCGCAGCCGCAGCGGCTCGCCCGCGGCCAGCGCAATCTGCAGCGCCACCAGGTCGATGCGCGTCACCATCTCCGTCACCGGGTGCGGCTGGACGATGCGCGGTTTGATCTCGGTGAAATAAAAGGCCCCGTTGCGGTCCATCAGGAACTCCACCGTGCCCACCCCTTGGAAGTCAAGCAGCGCTGCGATCTGCCGCGCCGTTTCCCACAACCCGGCGCGCTGCCCATCGTCGAGATGCGGCGCGGGCGACTCCTCAAAAAGCTTCTGGCTGTTGTGCTGCAGCGACCCGTCGCGCTCGCCCAGATGGATGAGATTCCCCTGGGCATCGCCGGCGATCTGTACGGCCAGGTGGCGCGCCGGCGCGATGGCCCGTTCTAGATAGAGACTGCTGTCGCCATAGACGTTTTCGGCCTCACGGCGCGCCTGGCGCACCTGCTCGCCGAAGCTGCCCGGTTGGAAGACCAGCCGCATCCCGCGCCCGCGCCCGCCGCGACACGACTTGATCACTAGCGGGAAGCCCAGCGCCGCCGCCTGCTGCTCCAGCCGTGTACCCTCGTCCAATTCGGCGGCCTTGTCCGAGGCTTGGGGCGTGGCATAGCCGGCCGCGGCCACACGGCGCAGCGTGCCGATCTTGTCCTGCAAGCGCGCCAGCAGCGCCGGCGGCGGGCCGATAAAGACGATCCCCGCCTCGGCGCAGGCCGCGGCAAAGGGCGCATCTTCTGCCAAAAAGCCATAGCCGGGATGGATGGCTTGGCTGCCGGTCTGCTGTGCCGCCTCCAGCAGGCGCGGGCCGTCGCGATAGCCCAGCGGCGAGGTCAGCGGCAGGCATTCATCCGCCATGCGCACATGCAGCGCGTCGCGATCCTCCGGTGTATAGACGGCCACCGTGCGGATGTCTAGATCGCGGCAGGTACGGATCACGCGCAGCGCGATCTCGCCGCGGTTGGCAATCAGAATTTTGTCGAACATACAGGCTCCTCGACCGCGCGCAGCGGCCTACATGGGCGAGATGCCATGTTTTTTGGGAAGATGGCGCTCCCGTTTGGAGAGGGTCAGCTCCAAGGCGCGGATCAAGACGCGGCGCGTGTCGCGCGGCGCGATCACGTCGTCGATCAGCCCGCGCCCCGCCGCAATATAGGGGTTGTTGAACTGCGTCTGATACTCGTCCACCAACTCGGCGCGCTTGGCCTCTGGGTCGGGCGCTTCAGACACTTCCTTGCGGAAGAGTACATTGACCGCGCCCTCGGCGCCCATCACCGCGATCTCGGCGTTGGGCCAGGCATAGAGCAGGTCACCGCGCAGCCCTTTGCTGCTCATCACGCAATAGGCCCCGCCATAGCTCTTGCGCAGGATCACCATCAGCTTGGGCACGGTCGCCTCGCTGTAGGCATAGATCATGCGCGCCCCGTTGCGGATGATGCCGCCGTACTCCTGATGGGTGCCGGGCAAGAAGCCGGGTACATCTTGCAGCGTGACCAGCGGAATGTTATAGGCGTCGCAGATGCGAATAAAGTGCGCCGCCTTGATCGACGCTTTGATGTCGATGGTCCCCGCCAGCACCATCGGCTGGTTGGCGACCAGCCCGACCACCCAGCCGTTGAGCCGCGCAAAGCCTACCACCATGTTTTCGGCCCAAAGCTGATGCACCTCTAAAAAGCGCCCATCGTCCACAATGCTTGCGATCACCTGGCGCACATCATAAGGTTTGTGCGGGTCTATCGGCACAAGTTGCTCTAGCTCTGGGCAGCGCCGGTCGGGGTCGTCGACAGGCGGCAGATAGGGTGGGTCGTCCAAGTTGTTGGGGGGCAGATAGGAGAGCAGCGCCCGCACCTGCGCCAGGCACTCTTGGTCGTCGCGCGCCAAGAAGTGGCTGACCCCGCTTTCAGTGCTGTGGATCAGCCCGCCGCCCAACTCCTCCAGCGTCACATCCTCCTGCATCACAGCCTTGACCACGTTGGGGCCGGTGATAAACATATAGCTGTTTTCGGTCATAAAGACGAAGTCGGTGAGCGCGGGCGAATAGACTGCGCCGCCGGCGCACGGCCCCAAGATCACCGAGATCTGCGGGATCACGCCCGACGCTTCGCAGTTGGCGTCGAAGATGCGCGCATAGCCGCCCAGGCTGTCCACGCCTTCTTGGATGCGCGCTCCGCCCGAATCGTTGAGCGCGATAAACGGGCAGCCATATTTGATCGCCATCTGCATCGCTTTGACGATCTTGTTGGCGTGCATCTCGCCCAGCGAGCCGCCCATGACGCCTGCGTCTTGCGCCGCGGCAAAGACGCGCCGCCCGTTGATCTGGCCGTAGCCGGTGATCACCCCGTCGCCATAGCGCGAGCTACGGCCGTCCATATAACGCTCGTAGCGCGGCACGACCAGGGTGTCGATCTCGTTGAAGCTGTCGGGGTCAAAGAGCAAGTCAATGCGTTCGCGCGCCGAAAGCCGCCCTTTTTGATGCTGGCGTTCGGCGTCTTTGGCCGTGCCCGCCGCGGTCTTGCGCCGGGCCAGCAGGTCGTCGATATAGCGTTCCAAGGGTTTCTCCCCCTTATCAACCTATCCATCTGTTTTTGATTTAGAGCGTACAGCCTTGGGCCACTAGGGTCAGCACAAACTGCGTGCCGGGCCGCAACCGGTTATCTACCACGCGCCACCAGCCGGTGAAACCGTGGGGCATGCCGGCATACGGCGGCTCGGCATGCGCTGTGGCGGCATATGCGGCCTCAGCGGGCGTAGTCTCAGCGTGTACCGGCTGAACTGCGCCACAAAGGTCGATGGAAAACGTAGACCACATGCGCGGCTGGGCGGGCGGCACCATACACTGCACGGTGCGCGTGTCCACGCGCAGCCCCAAGCGCAGCGCCTTGAGCACCGACTCCTTAGCGCTCCAGGTGGCCGTCACCAGCAGATCGGCCAAGCCAGGCGGCGCACCGGCCAGCGCGTGCCGTTCTTCGGCAGTGAAATAGTCATGCACAAAGCCCGCCCCGCGCGGCTCGACCAATTCGAGGTCTGCGCCCAAGTTGATGGGATGGGCGTTGGTGCAGCAGACCGCACAGAAGGCGGAGCCGTGGCTGTGGCTGATCGAGAGCGCCAAGGGCAGCCGTGCAGGGGCGTCATCTTCCAGCGCACTGCTGCTCAACGCCGGGTTACAACTCACCACATAGGGCGCGCCGTCGCTATCCTGGGTGATGGTAAAGCTATCGAGCGCCGGATGAAACCCCTCGGCGGCGGCATAGTGGGCCTGGATCAGCCGTTTCGCCGTCCAGCGGCCCAAGAGCCAGTCGCGGCGGCGCTTCGGGTTCAAATAGCCCGCATAGCGCTCCAGTTCCGCAGGACTCAACAGCCCTGCGGGGGGCCGGCCTGCTGCCAGGTCCGGGTGGTCGACAACGGATTGTACAAGCCAGCGGATCATAGCTCTCCTGTCCATAAAAGGGGCAGTAGGCAGAGAAGCAGCGGGCAGTGGGGTCCAGAAGCGGAAGTAGCGCAGCGCACTCCCATTCTTCTCTGGCGTTTGCGCTCTTTGTAGTTGATCGCCTGCTCTGCCCCTACTGCCCATCTGCCTATTCAGGCCGGGCCACGGTGCGGAAGCCCTCTAGCTCGACATAAACATTGCCTGCCGTATCCACTACTTGGGCGGCGAAGGTTGTCCCGCCCGGCGCAGGCTGCACGACGGCGTAGAGCGGCGCGTCCCCGGCATCGTCCAACTGGCGGTAGACGCTCACCCGGCCAATCCCCGCGGGCAGCGCCATCGCGCCCTTCTGCTCCAGCGACCAGAGCGCCACCGTCTGGAAACAGGCTTCGACCAGACGCGGGGCCATGCGCCAGACCGCGCCTGCCGGCTGCGTATCGGCGGGCAGCGGCCGGCGCAGACGTGCCACGGCGCGATCTGCTTCCACGCAGCCGGCCTCAAGTACTTGATAGGCCGGGCCGTGGAAGAAGCGCGCATAGATGCGCTCTGCTGAGATAGGCAGGTCGGAAGGCGGTGTAAAGTCCACCTGCGGCGCGCCCGGCGCATCGGTCACCAGCCGCACGCGCGCCTGGAAATGCTCCGCGATGCGTGCGGGCAGTCCTTCGCGCGCCGGGGGCGTCTGCGAGCGCAGTACGGTTTGCGCCGTCAACTCGCCCGCGGGGCCGGCCAGCGCCTGCGCCTGCAGATAGAGCGTGCGCGGCTCCATGCGGAAGAACTTGAACGCGCCCAGCATACGCACATCCTCGACCGCAGCCACCCTATAGCCCGGTGCGGCCAGCGCGGCCGTCTCCGCCAGCGCCTCGACGGCCATTACGCCCGGCAGCCACGGCACGCCGGGGTCGGGCGCATGATCGTGGAGGAAGGGCTGCGTCTTGGGGTCAAGCGGCGTCTCGACATGGAGACCGGAATAGCGGCCTGCGCTGGTCAGCGCAGCGGCCATAAAGGAGGGCTGTGCGGCCTGTGACTGGACAGCCCGCGCCTTGTCGAGATCCAGCCCGCCGGTCGGGTCCAACTCGTCCAGCCAAGCGCCCAGCCGTCCGGCGACCAGCACTTCGCCGCGGCTCCCGGCCAGCAGTTCACGGCGCAGCGTAGGGATGCCGACCGCAGGCGGCAGCATATCAACCCCCAGCGCGTCCATGATCTGCGGCACCGAGCCGCGCGCCGCCATGCCGATCTCGGCCCAGGCCGTCCAGTCGATCACCAGCCCGCGCGTGGCGGGCCGCCAGGCACGCAGGCTGCCCGTGATCTTGCAGAGCAGGTCATTGGCCGCGCTATAGTCGGTCTGGCCGTTGTTGCCAAAGCGCCCTGCCACCGAGCTAAAGGCCACGGTGGCGCCGATGGGCAACCCCTGGGCGGCGTGCAGCAGATGGTAGAAGCCGTCCGCCTTGACGTCGAAGACCAGGTCAAACTGGCCCGGCTCCTTGCCGGGCAGGGCGCGGTCGACCAGCAGCCCGGCGGCGTGGATCAGCACGTCCAGCCGCCCGTGGCGGCTGCGGATCGTGTCGACTACCGCGGCCACCGCGCCGCCGTCGCGCAGGTCCAGGCTGGTATAGTAGGCTGTACCGCCTGCGGCCTGCACGGCTTCGACCGCGGCCAGGGCAGCGCTGCGCCGCTCGACCTCGGCCAGCTTGCGGTTGATCATGGCAGGCGTGGGCCGCTCGCCGGCCGCGCGCGCCGCGTCGATCAAGCGCTGTTTGAGCGCTTCCGGGTCGCGGCGCAGCAGCCCGATCTCGGCGTCGTGGGCGTCGGGCGCGGGCGTCAGGTCGAGCAGATAGAAGATGCCGTGCGAGGCCGCGGCCAGGTCGGCGACGATGGCGCTGGTGATACCGCCTGCCGCGCCCGTCACCAGGAAGACCGTCTCCGGCCCCAGGTGGATCGACGGGTCGGGCTGGGCAGGCTGTTCGACCAGCGTGACGGTGAAGCGCAGCCCGTTGGCATAGCCCACCTCTACCACGCCGGGGTCGGCCAGCGTCTCGGCAAGCAGCAAGTCCGCCGGTTCGGCGGTCTTGCGCCCCGGCTCAAAGTCCACCACTTTGACTAGACAGGGTGCGCCCGCCAAACGCTGCTCCATGTCGTAGGCCTTGGCAAAGCCGCTGACTGCGCCGCCCAGGGGCGCGCCGGCGCCGGCGTCGCCATAGCCGTGCATGCCGCCTAAGCGGGTCGCGGCGATGAGGAAGCGGCCCGCGCCGCGCACGCTGCCGTAGAGGGCGCGCATTGTGGTGTAGAAGTACTTGATACGCACCCGGTTGAGGTCATGCCAGGTCGCCGCGTCCATCGCCTCCGGCGTCGGTTCTACGTCCAGCGCCGACAGCCAGTAGACGCCCTGGATCGGCCCTTCGGCCAGCCAGGCCTGTAGCTGCGTTTCCAACTCGGCGGCGCTGGGCGGCGGCTCCAGGGCCAGCACGCTGACCCCGCGCTTCTCCAGACGGTTGACCAGCGCCTTGCCCACGCCGCCTTGGTCGAGCATGACCAGCACGCGGCTGCTTGCGTCCAGCGTCACGCCTGTGGGCTTGCACAGATCCAAGCTGGGGCGCAGCGCGGGGAGCGGCACGCGCCGCGGCAGCGCGTCGGCGGCGCTGACGTCGGCAACCTCTACCACCGGCCCAGGCACAACCGGCGCAGCCTCTTTGGCCGGTTCAGCGGGGGCAGCCGGTGTCACTACTGCCTCAACGGGGGACGTTGCGGCCAGGTCCGGGCGCATGGTATGGACGAACCCGATCACCGCAGCCAAGGTCGGGTAATCGCGCAGGTTTAGCCCTTCTTGGAAGGGGATGTCAAAGTTTTGGCGGATGGTAGCGAAGGTCTCGGCCTGTTTTACCGTGTCAATGCCGAGGTCCGCTTCTAGGTCGAGGTCGAGTTCCAGCATCTCGGCGGGATAGCCGGTCTTCTCGGCGACGATCGCCAGCACGCGATCCGCCACCAAGTCAGCCGTTTCTGCTGCAGGCGCGCTCTCCGGCACAGGGGCAGCGACCGGCGTGGGGGCCGGCGGCGGAGTCGGCGGCGTGTCCAAGTCGGGGCGCATGTCGCGCACAAACTGGATCACCGCGGCCAGCGTGGGATAGTCACGCAGGTTCAGCCCTTGCTGCAAGGGAATGTCGTACGCCTCACGGATCGTAGCGAAGGTCTCCGCCTGTTTGACCGTATCAATCCCCAGGTCGGCTTCAAGATCCAAGTCCAGCGCCAACATCTCGGCAGGGTAGCCGGTCTTTTCGGCGACGATGGCGAGCACGCAAGCGGTCACCGCATCTTGTGCCGCTGCTTCACCGGCAGGCGGCGCGCTGGGCAGGCTGACCGGCTCCGGCGCAGGCGAGGGAACCGGCGGCGCGGCCGGCGCTGCGCCTAGGTCGGGGCGCATGGTATGCACGAAGCCGATCACCGCGGCCAGCGTGGGGTAATCGCGCAGGTTCAACTCCTCCTGCAGCGGGATCGCAAAGCTCTCCCGGATGGCGGCAAAGGTCTCGGCCTGCTTCACCGTGTCGATGCCCAGATCGGCCTCCAGGTCAAGGTCCAGGTCGAGCATGTCGGACGGATAGCCGGTCTTTTGCGCCACCAGCGCCAAGACCTGTGCCGCTACCGGGTCGATGGACTGGCCCGCGGCGGGCTGTACCGCAGGAGGCGCAGCGACCGGAGTGGGCGGAGTTTCGACCACCGGAAGCGCCCCGTTGTTTGGGCCGGTTTGGGGCGCTTCCGGCGTCCGTTCAACGGCCGCTGGGGATGGCGGCACAGCCAGAGGTTCCGACGGCGCGGGGGGCGTCGTCGGGAAGACCGGCGCAACCGGCGCGGGAGAACCGCCGTTGCCGCCGGGCGGTTGCAGGGCTTGGCGCACTGCGGCCATGGGCTGCGGTCGCGCCCCGGCTGCGTCGCGGCCAGGCGCGGCGGCGCGCAGGCGTGGACCCGTGCCGTGCTGCCAGCCGCTGGGCTGCGGGGGCCGGTCGGGCGCGCCTGCGGCCTGAATATAAAGCACGCGCTGCACGACTTCTGTGACGGGCCGGTCATAGCCGCTTACATCCGCCAGCCAGCGCCGGTAGCGCAGCGGCTGATCGGCCCGGTCGAGGCCGCCGGGGATGCGGCGCAGCAGCGTCATGGCGATCTGCGAACCAAAGCCCGCGGCCAGGTGCAGCGCATATTGCACCGGATAGCGCCCGCCGCGGCTCAGGTTGAGCACGCCCAATTCCGGGTCGACCTCGCGGAAGTTGGGCACGGGCGGCACGATGCCATATTCGAGGATCTTGACCGCGATCACATCCTCCACACCCACGCCCATCGGGTGACCGGTGAAGCCCTTGGTGTTGGAGACGATCACCTCGCCGGCGGCGTCGCCAAAGGTGTTGCGCAGCGCCACCACCTCGGCGGCCGCGCTGCCGCCGCGCGCCGGGGTAAAGGTTTCATGCGACATAAAGACCGTTTGCGCCGCCATGCTGGTGCGGTGGAGGCCAAAGCGCCGCTCTGCCGCGGTCACCAGCCGCTCCATCACCTGCGAAATGTGCTCGACATCCAAACGTGTGCCGTGATAGGCGCTGTTGGCCGTCTCGCTGCTGAGCAGTTCGACAATGCCGCGCATGCCGCGTTCGGCCACGGCGTCTTCGCTTTCCACGACCAGCGCGCACGCGCCCATGCCGAGCAGCGTGCCGTGGCGGCGGCGGTCAAAGGGCAGCGCCGCGTCTTCGACACGGTCATCGGTGGCGACCGCGCCCACCGCCAGGAAGCCCGCGCCGATCCACTCCATCAGGTGATCGCTGGTCACGTTATCGGCGGCGATCACGACCACGCGGCGGCAGCGTCCGTCGCGGATCCAATCTTCGGCCAGGGCAATGGCCTGGGCTGTGGCGGCGCAGGCGGCGTTGACATGCGTGTTTGGCCCGCGCGCGCCGATGTATTCGGCGAACTGGCTGTGGCCCATCGCCAGGATGCGAAAGACAAAGCGCCGGTCAAACTCATAGGGTTCGGCCTCCAACGTCTCGCGCAGGTCGGCGGCGCGGCGCGCCAGTTCGGCCAAGGTGGCCGGGTCGGCGCTGTAGCCGCGCAGGTCTTCCAGCAGTTCCAGTTCATGCAGGCGGTTCTGCCAGGTGAAATAGCGCCCCAGTTCTTCGGCAAAGCGGTCGCCGCCGGGGAAGGCGCTGGCGAAGATCACGCCGGTCTCGTCGCGCAGCGGTTCGGGCAGCAGCTTGCGGTCGGGGAGATAAGTCCCCTTGCTGGTGAGCCGGAAGGTCTGCACCAGCGGGATGCCCGCCTCGCGCAGCGCATCCAGCCCGGCGGCCATGGCAAACTGGGTTGTGATGTCGAGTGCGTCCACCAGCTTTTGGGGCACGCCATATTCGGCGCTCAGGTCAAAGCTGCCGGCGCGGCCGGCCAGCTTGACCACCTCGCCCGTGTCGGCGATCACCTCAAAATGGCCGCTGCCGTCGTCGCCTTTGACCAAGCGTGTGATGCGCTTGTCGACCATCGCCTGGCGGAAGCGCGCCGGGATCAGATCGACAAACTGCTCGCCGCGCAAGATGCGCAGCGCGTTGTCGGGGTCCATCACCGGCTTGGACGCGCCGGGCAGCCCCAGCCCCGTCCCGCTGATCACGATCGAGCCAAGCGGCGTGTCATTGCGGTTAAAGGCGCGGTCATAGGCGGCGGGCGCAGCCGTCGACTGTGCCATCCACTGTTGCAGCGCCTGCGCCAAGGCTTGGCCCAGCGGCTCGGCGGCAGGGGTCAGAAGGGCGGTAGTCATTTCAGGTTCCTTCGCAATAGAGAGAACCGGCGCGGTGGCTGCCGGCGCAGTCTGGACGGCAATGGGCGTCTCGGCGATGGGTGTCCCGGCGGGATGCGTCTCAACTGCGGGCGCGCCGTAGCCGGCGGCATACAGCCCGCACAGCGCGTGGTTAAAGCTCTGCGTTTCGCCGACTTTGGGATGGTTGGTAAAGAGCGACCAGACTCCTGGCCGGCTGCCCAAGACATCGTCGACAAAGCCCTTGAGCGCTTTTTTGGGGCCGACCTCGACAAAGGCGCGCACCCCGGCGTTGTAGAGCGTCTCCAGCCCCTGCACCCACTGCACCGGCGACGCGATCTGCTGCTCCAAAATCCCCTTGATGCCGTCGACCGTGGTTGGGTAGAAGTCGCCGGTCACATTGGCGACCAAGGGCAGGCGCGGCGGCGTGATGTGCAGCCGGTCCAGCACCTGGCGCAGCGGCGCACTGGCCGGGGCCACGATCTGGGTATGGAAGGCGTGGCTAACGGGGATGCGCTGGGCGCGAAATCCCTGCTGCGTAAAGCGGGCAATGGCCTCTTCCACGGCGCGGCTGGCCCCACCGATCACGGCCTGACCGTAGCTGTTGATATTGGCAGCCACGACATAGCCGTCGACTTGCTCCAGTGTGGCCTGCACCGCATCCAGCGGCGCAAAGACCGCAGCCATCCAGCCGTTGTCGTCCATGCTGACGCGCGTCATCTCGGCCCCGCGCGCCGCCGCCGCCTCCAGCGCATCGGCAAAGGGCATGATGCCCGCTGCGATCAGCGCGCCATATTCGCCCAGCGAATGGCCCATTACCATGTCAGGCGTAAAGCTGTACTCTCCCAACAGCCGCGCCAGCGCCATATCCATGGTGAGCATGGCCGGTTGGGTGATGGCGGTCTGCATGAGGTCGCGCTCGGCCTGTTTGAGCGCGGCGGGGTCATCGCCGTCCACAAAGATATAGTGGGTCAGCGGTTTGCCCAGGATCGGCGTCATCACACGATCGGCCTCGGCAAAAAGCTGCGCTACGGCTGGTTCGCGCGCGGCCAGGTCGCGGCCCATGTTGGCATACTGGCTGCCCTGGCCGGGGAAGAGAAAGGCGATCTTGCCGGGCCGCGGCCCGCTGCCGCGGAAGATGCCCTGCGCTTGCAGCGCGTTCCACGCCTGGGGATTGTCCAACTCATGCGCCTTGGCTGCCTTGCCCAGCCGGTCGGCCAGTTCGGCGGCATCGCCAAAGTCGACGATGAGCCGTTCGGGCGCAGCCAGGGCTGCCGGGTCGGGCGCGGCGCACGGGGGCGTCTCGCCTGCGGCGGCGCGGCGCAGCCGGCCTGTGATCTGCCCCGCCAGGTCGCCCGGCGTGGTCGCGCCCAAGGCCAGGATGCCGCGCAGCGGCGGCTTCGGGCTAGACGGCTGCGCGGTGGCCGGCGTTGCCGGGGATGTGGACGGTTTGGGGATCTCGACCCCTGCGACGCGTGTGCGCTCTCGATCCGCCAGCCCCGGCACATGTTCTTCTATCACCAGATGGAAGTTTGTGCCGCCAAAGCCATAGGCGCTGACCCCGGCGCGGCGGGGTGCGTCCGCAGGCTGCGGCCACTCCCGCAATTCATGGTTGAGGAAGAAAGGCGTCGCGGCAAAGTCAATCGCCGGGTTGGGGCGCTGGGCGTTGAGCGTGGGCGGCAGTTGTTTGT
>JADLFO010000285.1 GCA_020845455.1 Caldilineaceae bacterium | reverse complement strand
GATTGCCTAACGCATCCACCAGGAGATGAATCTTGCTCGAAAAACCGCCGCGGCTGCGGCCTAGCGCCTGGCGTTGCTGCCCCCTTTTTTCCCCGATGCACCGGCGGCACAGGGGTGAGCACGAATCATGGTGCTGTCGATGAGCAGGCTTTCTAGATCATACCAAATGTCAACACAACCTAGAGTAGTGGCAGGCAATGATCACATTGTCCATATCCCACAGCGGCGAATCAGCCTCCGCTCCAGGTCGTGACGAATTCGACCAGCGTGTCCAGCAGGCGGTCGAAGACGCCGAGGCGTGCCACTTCGAAGCCATGGCTGTTGTCGCGTACATGGCCGAAGCAGGCGACGCGGGGGGCGAGGCCGGCGGCAAATACGAGGCTGGCATCGCTGGCCGCGGCGTCATAGACGACCGGCTGTAGCTGCGTGCCGGCAGCCTGGGCCGCGGCGGAGAGCGCCAAGATCAAGCCGTGGTCATATTGGACGATGCGGTCCTTGCTCCAGATGCCGGGCCGGCCATCCAACGCCAGCGGCGCGCCGGGGGGGACGGGACAGCCGTCCACGGCGATAAAGGCTTCGGGGCGCTGCGCCAGGGCGATGTGTTTCGCCCCATGGCCGCCGACCTCCTCTTGGACGGTGAAGGCGATGAGCAGGGGTATCTGCGGCTGGAGTTGACGGGCGCGCAACTGATGGAGCAGGCGCAGGAGCGCCACGACACCCATGCGGTCGTCGAAGGTCCAGGCTGCGACCAGCGGGTCGCCGTCGGGACCAAAGACGATCGGCGCCACGCGGTCGCGCGTGGGCAGCACGGCGGAGCCGGGGCGGATGCCCAACTCGTCCAGCGCAGCGCGCGCCAGCCCGGTGACCACACGCACGTTGGACCAAGTGACCGCACGGTCGGCGGCCCCGGCGGTGTGTGTGCTGCCCATCGCCAGCAGCCCCAGGGTATGGCCGCGGTCGCCGAAGATCTCCACCGGGCCTTCGCCCAGTTTCCAGGGGTAAAGACCGCCCGAACGGTCGACGCTGAGGTCGCCGTCGTCGCCGAGGCGCGTCACGACCATGCCGATCTCGTCCATGTGCGCGGCCAGACAGGTGAGCGGGCCGGGCTGCTTGCCTTCGACGCGTACGAGCAGATTGCCTGCCGGGTCGCGCTGCCAGGCATAGCCCAGATTGGACAACTCGTGGCCGACTGCCTCGGCCATCTGCTGTTCGCGGCCAGAGGGCGCAGGGACGGCCAGGAGACGCCGGAAGAGACCCAAGGCTGAATAGTTGGAGGCCGAGTGGTTGGAGGCTGAACTGGATGGCGCTTGCATGGGATAGCTCCCCTAGGGTGAAAGCGATACCTCGCCCAGCGGCACGCGGTTGTCGGGAAATGGGCGACCGGCGGCGCCGGCAGCGTCGAGCCGCCGCCCGCCGATCGGTTCGTACATGCCGGTGACCAGGCGGTAGACACCGGGAAGAAGGTCGGAAGGTAACGCCAGCAGGTGCGTGTCGGCGACGACTTCGCCGGGAACCCAGCGGTTGGTGGCATAGCCGCCGGCGGGTACGACGTCGGACTGGGCGATGATGGCGCCGTTTTCGTCGAGCAGATGGACAAATGCCTTGTAGTTGCCCTCGACGCGGGCGAGATCCTGCCAGGCCAGCGTGACGGCGAGCGTGCTGCCCTGCTCCTGGCCGATCTGCGCCACGCCCGCCAGCCGGATCTGCCCGCCGTGTTCGTCTGTCAGGCGTGCGTCAACCGTCCGTGCCAGCGGCGGCAGGTCAAAGCGCCGCGTCGAGGGGCCGACGGCGAGCGTGCCCAAGGTGGTCTCCTGTGTCCCTTCGACGTTTGTCCAGCGCAGGGTCAGCGGGTAGTCACCGGCGGCGATCTCATTGGGCAAGGCGGCGCGCAGCCGGGCGCAATAGCCCTGGTCGGGTTTCCAAGCCGCTCCCGGCGCAAGCGGGCCGGACCACAGCGTATGGCTGCGGTCGCCTTGGCCCAACTCCAGCGCGATCTCCAGCGCGGCGGGCGAGGGGGTGTCCTCGGCATGGCGGCTGTGCCACATCAGGTCGAGCGCGAGCGGTGAACCGGGCTGGGGTTCGTCGTCGTGCAGCGTATAGCCCAGCAGCGTGAGCGTGGGGGAGATGGCCGTATCCGTGCGGATGCGGGGCGTATAGTAGACCAATGGATAGGCGTAGCGTGGCAGGGTCAAGTCGCCGGCAAGCGCGGTATGGCCCGCGCTGTCGGCGCGGGCATGGGGGCTGTCGGGCGCGGCCAGATCGTACCAGCCGACCTGAACGCGCACCGTTTCGCCGCCGGCGCAGACGTCGAGCAGCGTCGGGTAGGAGCGGTCGATGACCCGCTCGCCGGGCGTCCAGACGGTGGTCGGATAGCTGCCGTTGCCGGGCAGTTTGTCCACCTGGCCGACGCGCCGCCCATCGCGGTCGATCAGGTGGATGAAGAGCGTCAGGCTGCGCGCCATAGGAGTTTCGCCGCGCCAAAAGAGGCTGACCTGTTTGTCGGGCTGGGCGGCCTGCATGCCCAGGAGGGTGGGCGCATCGACGAAGTGCGCGCTGCGCGTCACGTTGGGGGAATAGCCAGGCGGCCAGGCCTCCGCTGTGTCGGCGTCGATGCGTACCAGGTGCAGCAAGACGCGGCCGTAGGGGTCCATGGCCTCTTCGACGGCGACACCCCAGAGTGCGGCTAATTGCTCGGCGCGTTCCTGCTGTTCGGCGGGGAAGGCATAGACCGCGCCCTGGCCCGGCGGCGGCAGGACAATGGTGTCGCCGGTATCCACAGATTTGATGCCCATGTCGCCGCGCAGAAAGGCTACAGTGGCGTGCCGCTCGCCCCACAGTTGTGAGAGATAGACCTGATTGTCGCCGGTGAACTGGCGGAGGTAGTCGAGCGCATCGAGTTTATCGGCGTCGTACATGTAGTAGACGTCGGGCTGGGCTGCAAACCGTATAAAGTAATCGACGACCGCTCGGCCGGTGCTGTAGACGACAATCAGCGCGGCCAGCGCCGGTCCGACCCAGGGCCGTGGACGGCGCAGATTGAGCAGCCAAGCCAAGCCCAGACCGGCGGCGGTGAAGAGCGCAGGCAGCGCGGGCAGCATGCGCGAGTAGTTGGGCGCGGCTTCGCTCAGAATCGACGGGAAGAGCATGACCAACGCCCAGCAGGCAAGCAGCGCCAACGCGTCTTGGTCGGGGCCGGCGGGGCGTCTCAGCAGCCGCCCGCCCCAGAGTACGAGGCCGATGTAGAAGGGGATCGCCATGGCGAGGTCGAAGACCGGGCGGCCCGCCAGGTTGTGCGTCCATTCGCGGTCGCCGGCGAAGGAGAACATGCCCAGGATGTGCAGGAGGTTTTCGCCCAGGGTGCGCCAGGGGGAATCGCCGCTGACGCGCTCGGCAAAGACCGACACCTCCGAGGCATGGCCGAAGAAGAATTCGGGGTGACGATAGAACTCAAGACCCAAGGGCAAAAAGACGACCAAGGCGGTCCCGCCCATGATCAGCAGCCCGCCCAGCGGGCTGTCCCAAGTCCAGCGCCGCCGCTGCGGATGTCGCCAGAGCAGCCAGAGCGTGAAGCCGATCAGCACAAACGGGGCCAGCCGCCCGGTGGGGTGGGTCCAGACACTCAGTCCGGTCAGGATCCCCGCGCCCAGGTAGGCAAGCAGCCGCCGACGTGGCGTGCGTCCGTGCGCGCCCAGCCATGCCAGGCCAAAAGTCAGGCTGAAGAACACCGGCATGGAGATGACGCGGATACCGTAGCGGCTGAAATGGATATGCCAAAGGCTGATGGCTAGGGTGAGGGCTGTGCCGGCGGCGATGGCGCGGCTGTGGCGCTGCAAGATACGCCGGTAGACCAGATAGGTGACCGGGACGGCGAGCGTGCCGAGGAGCGCCGAAGCCAGCCGCAGCGTGGTGACGTCGAGACCAAAGAGCGCAGCCAGCGCCGCCTGAAAATAGGTGTACAGCACCTCACGCCCGGCATTGGCCGGCAGGAAGAGTGGGCGGTTGCCTTCCAGCACAAGCCGGGCATCGATGGCATTAAAGGCTTCGTCGAATTGAAACCCGGGGGGGAGCGCTCCGAGTTGGTAAAAGCGCAGCCCTGCGGCGAGGAGCGTCAGGAGCAGGAGCAGCAACCAATCTTTTCTCGACCAGGCCATGCGGTGAATCCGGCAACTTCAGGTGCGTGAGGGATGAGATGGACCCGTGCGCCGCCGGTGGCATGATTCCGTGCGATTTCGGGCGCGGGCCAGGCAGGCGCAGAATATGGCCGCATTGTACCATGGGCGGGCGCAAGCGCCATCCTGCAGGGCGCTTGGCGGCGCGCCGGTGGGGATGGGTTACTCTGTGACGAGCCGGACGGTAGCCAACATGCCGGGGATCAGGCGTGCGTCGTCGCCTGTGGGCCGGATGGTAACGGGGACGGTGTGCGTGGTCGGGTCTGCGCTTGGGGCGACCGTCGTCACGACGCCGGGAAAGGTTTCGCCGGGATAGGCGCTGACCTCGATTTCGGCAGCCTGCCCGGAGTGGACGAGGGCAAGCTTGGCTTCATCCAAGGGGATCACGATCTTGACCTCCGGCGAGATCAGCGAGGCGACGGGCGCATTGGGCGCGGCCATGGCCCCGGCGGCAATGTTCACCTGGGCGACGATGCCGGGGATGGGGGCGCGCAGCGTGGCTTTGCCCAACTGAAGCTGGGCCAGATAGAGCGCGGTCTCGGCCTGGCGCACCTGGGCCTCGGCGGCCTGGATCTCCACCGGTTCTGCGCCTTCCTCCAGGCGGCGCAGGCGGGCGCGTGCCTCGGCAAGCTCGGCGTAAGCCGCAGTGATCGCGTCGGGGGCGGAAACCTTGACGAGTTGGTCATAGGCGGTCTGCGCCGCATCCAGGCCAAGCCGCGCTCGTTCAAGCCGCCGGCTTTCGGGCAAGGTGGCGATGGCCGGATTCCAGGCGACCTGGTTGTAGGCGGTTTGGGCGACCTTGAAGGCCGCCTCGGCCTGGCGCAGGCGCGCTTCGACACCGGCAATCTCGGTAGCTGCCGGCCCGGCGAGGGCGCTCTTGTAGGCGGCGTCGGCTGCTGCGACGGCGGCGCGGGCGGCTTCGATGTCGGCATCGTCGGCCACCACGCGCAGGAGTTCTAGCTCGGCCTGGGCGGCTTGCAGCGCGGCCAGGGCTTGGGCACGCTGCGCTTCCAGGGCGGTGCTGTCGAGGCGCAGCAGGATGTCGCCTGCATCGGCGCGGTCGCCGACCTGCACAGATACTTCGATCACCTGCCCTGCGACTTCGGCGATGACCGTGACCTGTTCGGCAGGCAGGATGGAGGCGGTGTAGACGTGAGGGGCATCGCGTGCCGTACCGTCTACGTCGGGGGCGCGCGGGTCTGCGAGGTCGGCGGCGCGGGCGGGTGTACCGGTCACCGGTGCGCCCCCTGCGCCCTCATCCGGTGCGCCGGCGATGCCGCAGGCTCCTGTGAGCGCTGCCGCCAGGAGCAGGGCGGCGGCCAGACCAGGCCGCAGCGCGCACACACGATAGGGTCGGAAGCAGGCAATCAGCATGGGCGGTGCAACGGTTTCTATCCGGGCTGCGTATTAGAGGTAGACTCCACGGGCGGCGGGGGGCGCAGCACGCCACATAACAGGAGGTCGAGCGTGTGGTCGATCACGTCGTCACCGATCACATCGTCGCTGATCACATCGTCGCCGATGCCGGCATCCCCCAGCAACATGCGTTGGGCGACAAAACCCTGGAGTATCCCCAGGAGGCTCACCGCCGTCATCTCGGCATTGACGGGGCGCATCTCGCCGGCGGCGATGGCCTCGGCGAAGATCGCTGCAATCGGCTGCACCAGTTCCTGGCGATAGCGCCGGAGGAGCGCGCAGACCTGGGGGTCGCGGCCGGCGGCGTCACGCAGCGCCAGGAGGATAAGCAGGCGGCGCTCTTGTTGAAGCTGAAAGAAGGTGGCGATCACCCGGCGCAGCCGTGCCGCATAGCCGTCTTCCCCGGCGGCGGCGGCCTCGATATGTTGGCGCGCGATGGCGATGTCCCGCTCCAGCACGCTCAACAGGATGGCGCGTTTATCGGGAAAGTGGTGATAGATGGTGCCCTTGGCGAGGCCGCTCTGCTTGGCAAGCTCGCGCATCGACAGCCCCGCATAGCCATACTGCAGGAGCAGGCGCTGCGCCGCTTCCAAGACGACTTCTTTGGAAGGTAGGGAGTTAGAAGGTAGGGGGGCCTCTGCAACTGTCACCGCACCGATCCTTCCGCCGACTCCGCCGGTGTCATTTTGACAAAAACTTAGGCCTAAATCGATAATGAGTTTAGGGTTCGACCGACCGGCCGGTCGAACCGCCGGTCGAGTTTATTGTAGCGAGCGCCGCTGCGGCTGTCAACAAAACGGCTGCTATGGCCGGTTGTGAGCGGCGCTTGATCTCCTACATGCGCCATGGATCGGCCGGACGCGCCGCCGTCCAAGGCGGCTGCCCCGTTTGAATATCTTTGCCTGTAGATAGATGGAGAGGTTCGCATGGAACGAGAAAAACAGACCGCATCGCCCCGCCGGCAGGCTCATGCCCCGCGTGGGCCTGCGCAGTTCTCTCGCTCCGGCTGGTTTCGTCTGATCGGGGCCGCCCTTGTGCTGATGTGCGGATGGGGGGCGATGGCCGTCTGGGGCATGCGCCCGATCGCCGCTGCCCCGGCGGCGCAGCCTTCGGGCGCGTTGGCAATCGTGGGGGCAGGCGGGGCGACGCTCTACACCACGCCGGGGGGCGATCAGATCGTCACGCTGGAAGCAGGGACGGTGCTGACCGCCGTGGGGCGCAGCGCCGATAATCTGTGGGCAGTTGTCCATCAGCGCAGCGGGGATGCCGGTTGGGTGGAAGTGGACCATGTGGTGTTGTTTGGCATCTCTGAACTGCCGGTCATGATTGAGGGCGCACAGCCCGCCGCGCCGGCCGTACCCACAGAGGCGTCCACAGAGAGGGCTGGGGCCGAGGAGTCTGCCCCTGCGCCCGTCGCAACGGTCGTGTTGCCGACGTTGACGCCGACGCCGCGCCCAAGCCCAACGCCGACTCCCTCGCCGACGCCTACGCCGTCCCCAACGCCGACGGTTGTCCCGCCGCCGCCGCGCATCGGCGGCCAAGCTTCACTGGTGGCAGTGGTGCGCGGGGGGGGCGCCGGTCTCTATGACCGGCCCGGCGGTGCGGTGATCGGGCAGTTGACGACCGGCACGGCGCTTACTGTCTGGGGGCGCAGCGATGATTCTGCCTGGCTGGTGGTCACGGCGGGCGGAGGCGTGTCGGGCTGGGTCGAAAAGGCTACAGTGGTAGCCTTTGATCTGGAGACGCTGCCGGTGGTGGACGGTGGGGCGGCTGCTGCGTCCGCGGCGTCTGCTGGACCGGCGTCCGGCGCAGACCGCGCGGCTGCGACGGGCGATACGGCCCCTACGCCCGCAGGCGTGGCGGCCACGGGCGAGGAGATCATAGCCACGGTGGCGGTGACCGATTCGCGGCTCAACATCCGTATAGGGCCGGGAACAACCTATGCGATTGTGGGGAAGGCGCTGCCGGGGGAATCGTTTATGGCGACGGGGCGCAATACTCAGGCCACTTGGGTCGAGATCGCCACGCCCGACCTGGACGATGGGTTTGGCTGGGTAGCGGTGGAGTATATTACGCTGAACAAGCCGGTGTTGGGTCTGCCCATCTCCGAGCAGGTGGGCGCGGCTGCGCCTGATGGGGTGGCGACGGGCGGCTCTACTGTGATGGTCAGCACGCGCGCTATGGCTACGCCTGCGGCGACGCAGGCCGGCGTGACCGCCGAGCCGGCGGGGCTGGCCGGGCGGCTTGCCTTTCAGAGCGTCAGCGGGGGGCAGATCTATGTGTATGAACTGGATACAGGCGCGCTGTACCCGTTGACAGGCGGGTTCGACCCCGCGATCAGCCCCGATGGCCGCACAGTGGCCTTTACGCGCTATGGCGGCGACCAGGGGCTGTATCTGATCGACATCGACGGCAAGAACGAGCGGCGCATCTATGCGGGCAGCCAACAACTGCGCGCCCCGACCTGGAGTCCAGACGGGGCCTGGATTGCGTTTGTGCGTGTACAAGGCTCCTATTCCTGCCGCGACCTGGGGTATGGCATCTGTGTTCCCAACTTCTCGCTGTTGCGCGATATGCTGGAAGACTTTCCGCTCGACCGTCGCCCGGAGTGGTCGTTGAGCCGGGTCAACACCGCCGGGCAGGAGTTTCGCGATCTGCCGGCGCTCACCTCGGTGCAGGCCCCCAGTTGGCATACCGACGGTGTTGTCTATGGGGCTGTCAGCAGCATTGAGATCACCCAGGATGTGCCGGAATTTACGACGCGCGCCGTTTTTCATGACCCGCATTTGCAGGACCCGGACTGGCAGCCGGGCGGCGACCGGATTGTCTTTCAGATTCAGCGCGGCAGCCACTGGGAGATCTACACGATCAGTCCGGACGGCAGCGGGCTGCAGAATCTGACGCGGCCTGTGACGACGCTGGTGGAGGAGTTGCCCAGCAACGTCGCCCCGGCGTGGAGTCCCGATGGCCGCTCGATTGTCTATCTCAGCAACCGGGATGAGGAAAACGACGCGGGCGCATGGCGTCTGTGGGTGATGGGCGCAGACGGCAGCAACCAACGTCCGCTGCCGGTGAATGTGCCGCTAGACTATTCGTATGCCAACGAACAAGTGGTGAGTTGGGGCATATCCGGCTAGGCGGCTACAGGCGTAGAGCGGACAACCGGTATTCAAAAAGAGATGACCGGCGCTTCGGAAAGCGTCGGTCATCCGTTTAGGATATGGCGTCAATTTGCGGGCCGCCGTGTTAGTCGTCGGCGACGACGACATCCTCTTCCTCGGCCTCCATTTCAGGCGTAGAGGGGCGGGCCGGTTCGAGTTCGATCGAAGCCTGTAGATTATGGCTGTCGGGGATGCGCTCAAAGCTAAAGCCCAGCTTGGCGCAGACCCGCCGCATGCCGACGTTCTCCGGCATGATTTCGGCGAAGACGCGGGTGATGCCTTCGTCGCGCGCGATGTCCAGCAAGCGGGTCAACAGTTCTGTGCCCAGGCCGGTGCCTTGATATTGGTCGCGCACTTGGATGGCGAACTCGGCGTCATTGCTGCCGTGCAGTTTGGTCAACTGGCCGGTGGCGATGATGCGCGGCTTGCCGTTTTTGGGGTCGGGCTGTGTCGCTACCAGCGAGATCTCTCGGTTATAGTCGACAAAACTCATGCGCGCCATCTGCTCATGCGAGGTGAGGCTGGAAACTGCCACCGCGTGGAAAAAGCGCAGGTAGAGGTTATCCGGCGAGAGCGAGGAGAGGAAGCCGCTCATCAGCGGTTCATCTTCGGGTCGCACAGGCCGGATCTCGACCTCGGCGCCATCGCTCAGGGTGAACGACCCGACATATTGGATCGGGTAGGGGCGGATTGCAGGCCGCGGCAGGTCGGCGTCGGCTATGTCAGGCTCGTGCAGCACGATGCGCGCGTCGAGCGCGATGATGCGGTCCGCCGAAGCGAGCAGCGGGTTGATGTCGATCTCTTTGATGCGCGGCTGTTCGACCACCAACTGGCTGAAGCGCACCATCAGGCGCTCCAGCGCTCCGATATCGACGGCCTTGCGCCCGCGCACGCCCTGCAGCGCCTCGAAGATCTTGGTCTGCTCCATCATGCGCCGGGCCAGGGTGGTGTTGAGCGGCGGCAGCCCCAGCGAGCGATCCTTAAAGACCTCGACCAGCGTGCCGCCTGTGCCAAAGAGCAGGACAGGACCGAACTGGAAGTCTTGGCTGCTGCCGATGATCAATTCATAGCCGTCCAGCTTGATCATGGGCTGAACGGTTACGCCCTGGAAGTGCTCGGCCCCGGCCTTTTCGGTGACGGCGTCGCGGATCGTTTCATAGGCGGCGCGCACGGCGTCGGCGTCGCTCAAATTCAACTGCACGCCCTTGACATCCGATTTATGGGTGATGGTCTCAGAGTTGAGCTTGAGCACGACCGGATAGCCGATCTGTTCAGCCAGGGTGACGGCGTCATCCGGGGTAGCCGCCAAGTGCGTCTCAACGGTCGGAATGCCATAGGCGGCGAAGATCTGTTTGGATTCAAATTCGGTGAGGATGGTGCGCCCCTTGCCGCACACGATCTCGATTAGCTCGGTGGCGTGTTTGCGGTCGGTGGCCTCGGTCTCGCTGGCTACGGGCAGCGACGGCGTCTCATAGATAGCGCGCAGATTATAGGTGTAGCGCCACATATAGTTAAAGACACGCGTCGCCATGTCGGGGTAGTCGAAGGTCGGGATGCCGGCACGGTTTAGGATGTCCACCCCTGCCACGACTTCGGGGCCGCCCATCCAGGAAGCCAAGACGGGTTTTTTGGTATTGGCGAGCACCTGGCGCAGTTGGTCGGCGGTTTGGGTGGGCGCGGTCATGTCCTGCGGGGTGAGGATCACCAGCAGCCCGTCGGAATCGGGGTTGGCGGCGGCGACCTTGACGGACTGTGCGTAGCGGTTGGGGTCGGCATCGCCCAAGATGTCGATCGGGTTGTTGTGGCTCCAGTGGCGCGGGAGGAGTTGATTTAACTCTTCGAGGGTCTCCTCGCTTAACGGGGCCAGTTCGCCGCCTTCTTCGACGAGCGCGTCGGTAGCCAAGACGCCGGGGCCGCCGGCGTTGGTCAAGATGGTGAGCCGCCGGCCCTGGGGACGGGGCTGCTTGGAGAGGACTTCGGCCATGGAGAAGAGGTGCGAAAGCCGGTTGACGCGCAGCACGCCGCAGCGGCGGAAGGCCGCCTCCAGCACGTCGTCGCTGCCGGCGAGCGAACCGGTATGCGAGGCGGCTGCCTTGGCCGCGGCAGCGGTGCGCCCGGCCTTGATGACGATGATCGGCTTGGTGAGCGAGACCTCGCGCGCGGCGGAGAGGAACGACTGGGCGTTGCCGATGGTCTCCATGTAGATGACAATGCTCTTGGTGCGTTCGTCGTCGCCCAGGTAATAGATCAGGTCGCCCCAGTCCACGTCGAGCATAGAGCCGATTGAGACAAAGGCGCTGAAGCCGACATTTTCACGGAAGCTCCAGTCGAGCACCGAGGTGCAGAGCGCGCCGCTCTGGCTGATAAAGCCGACGTTGCCGGGGCGGGCCATGCCCTTGGCGAAGGT
Source organism: Caldilineaceae bacterium (assembly GCA_020845455.1). GTDB lineage: Bacteria > Chloroflexota > Anaerolineae > Caldilineales > Caldilineaceae > QEUY01. The sequence goes on along the minus strand of JADLFO010000285.1, from coordinate 13,476 downwards.
GGCGTTGAGGCCGGTGAGCGGACTCATAACGCCCAGACAGTTCGGGCCGATGATGCGCATTTGGGCGCTACGCGCTTTGCGCAGGATTTTTTCTTCCAACTGCGCGCCGCGCTTGCCGATCTCTTTGAAGCCTGCCGAGATGATGATCGCACCCTTGACGCCCGCCTCGACACACTCTTCGATGACATCCGGCACGGCCAACGCCGGCGTCACCACCACGGCCAAATCGACCTGGGCAGGCACATCGGCGATCTTGGGATAGGCATGGATGCCGAGCACGCTGCTGCGCTTGGGGTTGACGGGAAAGACTGTGCCCCCAAAGGGATGGCTGATGAGATTCCAGAGCAAGGTACGGCCGACACTGCCCTCGCTTTCGCTGGCGCCGATGACAGCCACATTGCGCGGGGCAAAGATGACGTCGAGGGGGTGTCGCCGGAGAGTAGATACCACACGATCGGTCATAGTGACTCCTTATGGAGGAAGATCCTCGTGCTGCGCCGGCGTTTGCCGCAACGCGTCGCCTGCGCGTGATAAACTCAATCTCTGTTGATTTTAGCATAGCCATCTAGGGCAATCAATGGCACTCGTCTGGGGCAAATGTCCTGAAAAAACAGGACGGCAAGACCCGGTCTGGGCCTTGCCGTCTGCAAGATACGTCGAAGTGCGGATCAGTTGCCCCAGACTTGGGGGAACTTCTCCTTTTCCTGAAGCTCGATCAGCGGGATGCGCGTGTTAAAGGGGTAGTTGCCGGTGAAGCAGGCGTTGCAGTAGCCGTCTTCGGCGCGGAGCGCACGCATCATGCCGGAGATGGTCAGAAAGGCCAGCGAGTCGGCGCCGATGTGCCGGCGGATCTCTTCGAGGCTCTTGTGCGCGGCGATCAGTTCATCCTGGTTGGCCATGTCGACGCCCATAAAACAGGGGAACTTGATGGGCGGGCAGGCGACGCGCACATGCACTTCGGCGGCCCCGGCATCGCGCAGCAACTGGACGAGCGGGCCGGAGGTGTTGCCGCGCACGATGGAGTCGTCGACCATGACCACGCGGCGGCCGCGCAGGTTTTCGGGCAGCGGGTTGAACTTCATGGCAACGCCGACCTTGCGCAACTGGTCGGTCGGCTCGATAAAGGTGCGCCCGATGTAGCGGCTCTTGATCAGCCCCTCGCTGTAGGGGATGCCGCTTTCGAGCGCAAAGCCAATCGCGTGGGGGGTGCCGGAATCGGGCACGGGCACGACGATATCGGCTGCGACCGGGGCTTCGACCGCAAGCTGGCGGCCCAGCGCCTGGCGCACCTGATGCACCAAGCGCCCGTGAAACATGCTGTCGGGCCGGGCGAAATAGATCTCCTCGAAGGTGCAGAAGGAGAGCCGCTGCGGCGGCGCGCCCTGCACGATCTCATAGCCCATCCGGTCCAGCCGGACGATCTCGCCGGGCTGGATCTCGCGCACCAGTTTGGCGCCGATGGTGGAGAAGGCGCAGCTTTCGGAGGCCAGCACATGCCCGCCTTCGAGTTCGCCGAGCGCCAGCGGGCGCAGCCCCCAGGGGTCGCGCACGCCGTAGATGCCGTCGCTGGTGAGGATGGTCAAGCTGTATGCGCCTTCGACGCGCGCCATCATGATGCGGATGCGGGTCAGCCAGTCGCTGCTGCCGGCGCCCGCCAAGAGGTGCATGATCAGTTCGCTGTCGGTCGAGGTCTGTAAGCCGACGCCGCGCTCCAGCAGCTCGCGGCGCAGTTGGGGCGCGTTGATCAGGTTGCCGTTGTGGGCGATGGCGAGCGGGCCGTCCAGCGTCTCGATCACATAGGGCTGCGTGTTGCGCAGTTTGGGCGCGCCGGTGGTGGAATAGCGGGTGTGGCCGATCGCCATGTGGCCGACGAGATAGCGCAGGTTCTCCTCGTTGAAGACCTGCGAGACCAGCCCCATGCCTTTGTGGACATGGGCCATGGCCCCGTCGCTGGTGACGATGCCGGTCGCCTCCTGGCCGCGGTGCTGCAGGGCATAGAGGGCAAAGAAGGTACGCCGCGCCACCTCGCGGCCGGGGGCGAAGATGCCAAAGACGCCGCACTCCTCATGCGGTTTGTCGTCCTGTGGCTGGTTGTCACGCACTTCGTCGCGTAGATCGTCGTTTGGAAACATGCTGGCACGCTCCTTCGTTCGCTGCCGAAACCGGTCCCGCCGTCTGTTCGCCGGTTGGATCACCGGCGCGTCAATGCGGCGCGGGCTGAAAGCACGGTACCGACTGCGCCCTCTACGCTGCCGGACAACGCTGTGAGATGGCCCATCTTGCGCCCAGGCCGTGGTTCCCGCTTTCCATAGAGATGTACCTTGACGGCCGGATGGGCATAGGCGCGTGCCCAGTCCGGTTTTCCCGCGGCCCAAAGGTCGCCCAACAGGTTCGCCATGGCCGCCGGGCGCAACAATTCAGTGCTGCCCAAGGGCAGGCCGCAGACGGCGCGCACCTGCTGTTCAAACTGGCTGGTCAGCGCCGCTTCGATGGTGAGATGGCCCGAATTGTGGGGTCTCGGGGCGAGTTCGTTGATCAACAGGCGACCGTCTTCGGCTGCAAAGAATTCTACACACAGGACGCCGACCACGTCCAACTTTTCCAGCACCGCGCGGGCCAGTTCCACAGCCGCCGCCGCGGCCGGTGCGGGGATGCGCGCCGGGGCGATCGAGAGGTCGAGGATATGGTTGGCGTGCTGGTTTTCGATCGCGCCGTAGTGGGCGAAGGCCCCGTCGACGCCGCGCGCAGCGACCACCGAAAGCTCATGGCTGAAGTGGACGAAGGCTTCGAGGATAGCGGGCTGGTTACCCATCTGCGCCCAGACGTGCGCGGCGTCTTGGGGCCGGTCGATCTTGACCTGGCCTTTGCCGTCATAGCCGAAGGCCGCGGTCTTGAGCACGGCGGGGCAGCCGATCTCGGCCAGGGCAGCGGTCAATTCGGCGGCGCAGGCGACGGCGCGGAAGGGCGCGACCGGCAGCCCGGCCTGCGCCAGAAACTGCTTTTCGCGCAGCCGCTGCTGCGCGGTGTGCAGCACGGTTCCGGCAGGGCGGACGGGCTTGCCCGCGGCCTCGGCCAGCGCGGCGACTTCGGCGGCGACATTTTCAAATTCGAAGGTCACCACGTCGACCTGGGCGACAAAGGCGGCGACGGCGTCGAGGTCGGCGTAGGGGGCGGTCACCTCCAGGTCGGCGACTTGGCCGGTGGGTGAGTCGTGGTCGGGCGAGAAGGTGGCGATGCGGTAGCCCATGGCGCGGGCCGCCAGCGCCATCATACGCCCCAACTGCCCGCTGCCAAAGACGCCGATGGTTGCGCCGGGCAAGATAGGGGCAACCCGTCTGTGTGCGGCGATGCTGCGTCCGGCCATCGGCTCAGTTCTCGCCCTCTAGGTCCAGCATTTCGTCCATGACGGCCTGGGCGCGTTCGGCGCGGTAGGCGCGCAGCGCGGCGCGCAGGGTAGGGCGTGTGTTGGCGAGGATGGCGACGGCGAACAGGGCGGCGTTGATCGCACCGGCGCGGCCAATCGCCATGGTGGCGACCGGCACGCCCGCGGGCATCTGCACAATCGAGAGCAGCGAGTCCAAGCCGTTGAGGGCGCGGCTCTGGATGGGGACGCCGATCACGGGCAGGAGGGTGTGGCCCGCCACCATGCCGGGCAGATGGGCAGCGCCGCCGGCCCCGGCGATGATCACCTCTAGCCCGCGGCCTTCGGCCTGCCCGGCATATTCGTTCATCCACTCTGGTGTGCGATGAGCGGAGATGACGCGCCACTCGGCGGGCACGTCGAACGCTTGGAGCGTGAGCGCGGCATGGCGCATGGTCTCCCAATCCGATTTGCTGCCCATGATGACCCCGACCAGGGGCCGGCCGGCATCCATGCGGTTAGCATCCATGCGGCGCTCCTAACGAGGTTGGCTCTGGCCGGATCGCCAGACGGATAAGGCGTGGGCAATGCGCGGGGCTGCGGGCAGCTCCGCCGGGACAAAGGCCGCGCCGGTCAACATCTCATAGGTGCGGATATAGCGCTCGGCGGCCTGTACCGCCAGGTCAGGGGGCAGCGGGAAGGGCGGGCCGTCGCCGCGGTAGCCATGCTGGGCGTAGTAAAGGCGGATAAATTCCTTATCGAAGTTCTCCGGCTCGACATCTTCGGCGTGGCGCGCGGGGTAGCTGTCTGCCAGCCAAAAGCGGCTGGAGTCGGGGGTATGCACCTCGTCGATCAGCGCGACCTGGCCGTCCGCGTCCAGTCCAAATTCGTATTTGGTGTCCACCAAGATCAGTCCGGCGCGCTGGGCAATCTCTTGGCCGCGGCGAAAGACGGCGATGGCAGCGTCGCAGACGCGCGCCCACACATCCGCCTCCACTAACCCCCGCGTCACGATCTGCTCACCGGTGATGCGTTCATCATGGCCGCCGTCGCGCGCCTTGGTGGTGGGGGTGATGATGGGTGCGGGCAGGCGGTCGTTTTTTCGTAGGCCGTCGGGAAACTCGATGCCGTAGATCTGCCGTTCGCCCTGGCTGTAGCGATACCAGAGCGCGGTCTGGGTTACGCCGGTGATGTAGCCGCGCACCACCACTTCCACCGGCAGCGGGCGGCAGGCGCGGCCGACGGTGACGTTGGGGTCGGGCGTGGCGACGAGATGGTTGGGGACAATGTCCTGGGTGGCCTCGAACCAGAAGGCGGCGAGTTGATTGAGCACTTGGCCTTTATAGGGGACCAGCCCCAGGATGTGGTCAAAGGCCGAGAGACGGTCGGTGGTGACGAGGATCAGGTGGTCACTCTGGCGGTAGATTTCGCGCACTTTGCCGCTGATTTGGGGGCCGAAGCCGGAGAGGTCGATCCGGTCGAGCGCCAGCGGCAGCGCCGCCCTTAGTTGGTCGCGTGTCAGCATCATCACTCCCCTTGCGGAATCGCTGCTCAAAGCCAGGCCGGCCTAACGCCGCGCCACCCGCACAAACGCAGCGAAAAGCGGGAGGCCGAGGCGGTCGCTGCGGCCCAGCGGGTTTTGGATCGGCAGAACGTGATCTTCGGGGTGGGGCATGAGGCCGAGCACATTGCCCTGCCGGTTGCAGATGCCGGCGATGTCGGCCACCGAACCGTTGGGGTTGAGCGGGTAGGCCTCGCCGGCGGCGCTGCCATCGGCGGTCACATAGCGGAAGCAGACCAGCCCGTCCTGCTCAAGTTGGCGCAGCGTGGCCGCGTCCTGAACCTGAAAGTTGCCTTCGCCGTGGGCCACAGGGCAGAAGATCAGGTCATCCAGTTCCGACAGCCAGGTTGCGGCCGCCTGGCGGTTGGCGGCCAGATGGACCCAGCGGCATTCAAAGCGGCCTGCGCCATTCTCGGTCAGGGTCACGCGGCGCGGCGCGGCATCGAACGCCGCGGTATCTGTACTTGGCTTGTCAGGGCCGGGGAGCAGACCGCATTTGACGAGGGTCTGGAAGCCGTTGCAGATGCCCAGCACGGGCCGGTCTGACTCGATAAAGGCCTGTAGCTGGTCGGCCAAATAGACTTGCAGGTCGAGCGCCAGCCGCGCGCCTGCGCCCAGGGCATCGCCATAGGAGAAGCCGCCCGGCAGCAGGACGGCGGCAAAGTCGTTCAGCTTCACCTCGCCGGCGCGCAGCCGGTTGATGTGGACGATCTGCGGTGCGCCGCCCGCCAGTTCACAGGCGCGTGCCGCTTCGGCGTCGCGGTTGGCGCCGGATGCGTGCAGGATCAAGATCGGCGGCGTCATGCGCTTTGGGTTCCCTTCCAGGCGGCCAGCAGGTCGTCGAGCGGCAGGTCGATCACGGTGTCGCTGCGGTGGCGGATCTCCAGCCGCGGTTCGGCGTAGACGCTGCCCAGCCGGATAAACGGCGCGTCCGCCATCAACATCTCGAAGGCGGCGGTATCTTGCTGGGCGACCTCGACGACGAGGCGACCGTTGCTTTCGGCAAAGAGCGCCTCCAACGCGTCCTGTGCTCCGGGCAAGTCCACGGTTGCGCCCAAGCGCCCGCCCAGCGCCATCTCCGCCAGGGCAACTGCCAGGCCGCCCTCGCTGAGATCGTGGGCCGCGGCCACCAGCCCGCGGCGGATGGCCTGGTGCAGCCGCCGGTAGCGGTCGAGCGGTTGGTTGGGCAGGCTAGGGGCATCACCTGTCGCTGCGCCGTGCAGCGCATAGAGCAGCGAGCCGCCAAACTCCGGCTTGGTCTCGCCGGCGAGATAAAGGGTGTTGCCGGGTTGTTTGAAGCCCGCCGTCACCGTGCAGCGTATGTCGGGGACGATGGCGATGGCCGAGATCAAGAGCGTGCCGGGGATGGGGTTGCCGTTGAACTCGTTGTAGAGGCTGTCTTTGCCGCTGATGTAGGGCGCTTGATAGGCCAAGGCGGCGTCGTAGCAGCCCTGGCAGGTGCGTACCAGCGTACCCAGCCGGTCGGGCAGGGTGGGGTTGCCCCAGCAGAAATTGTCGAGCAGCGCGATCCGGTCGGGGTCGGCGCCCACGGCGACGGCGTTGCGGACCGCTTCGTCCACAGCGCTGACGGCCATGGCGTAGGGGTCGGCGCGCCCGATCAGCGGGTTGATGCCTGCGCTGAGGCTAAAGGCTCGGTCGTGCTGCCAGACGCCGAGCGGCTTGAGTACGGCGGCGTCATTCGGCCCGTCCATCTGGGGGCCGCCAAAGGGGCGCACCAGCGTGCCGCCGCGCACCTCATGGTCATAGCGCCGCACGATCTCCTCTTTGCTGGCGACCGAGGGGTGGGCCAACATCTGCAGCAGCAGGGTGGACGGAGGCGCGGTGATGGTGGGCGCGAGCGCGGCGGCGGGGGCGCGATAGAGCGCCTGCATTTGCCGGCGGGGCAGGCCATTGTGCAAAAACTCCATCGGCAGATCGGCGACGACCGTGCCTGCGTAGCGCACGCGCAGGTCGCCGTCGCCGGTAAAGCTGCCGAGCACGCTCATCTCTACGTCCCAGAGCGCGGCCAGATGGCGCAGGCGTTCGAGCTTGGCCGGCGGCACGGCCAGGACCATGCGCTCTTGCGCTTCGGAGAGCCAGATTTCCCAGGGTACCAGGCCAGGGTATTTGAGCAGGACATGGGTCAGTTCGACGTCGACGCCCAATGCTTCGCCCATTTCGCCCACGGCGGAGGAGAGCCCGCCCGCGCCGCAGTCGGTGATGGCGCTGTAGAGCTGCTCATCGCGCGCCGCTTCGACCAGTTCGATCAGCCCCTTCTCGGTGATGGGGTCGCCGATCTGGACGGCGCTGCCCGCGGTGTCGGCGGTTTCGTGGGTCAATTCAGCGGAGGAGAAGGTCGCGCCGTGCAGCCCGTCGCGCCCGGTGCGCCCGCCGAGCACGACCACTTGGTCGCCAAGCTGGGCCGCGGTGGGATGGCTGCCGCTGGGCAGCAGACCGGCGCAGCCGCAAAAGACCAGCGGGTTGCCGACGTAGCCTTCGTCGTAGAGCACAGCGCCGTTGACCGTGGGCAGGCCGAGCTTGTTGCCATAGTCGCCGATGCCCGCCACCACGCCGGAAGCGATGCGCTGTGGGTGCAGCACCGTTTCGGGAAGCTGGTCGTGGGGGTAGTCCTGCGGGCCAAAACAGAGCACGTTGGTGGTGGCGATGGGGCGGGCTGAGACGCCGATGATATCGCGCACGACGCCGCCCACACCGGTGTTGGCCCCGCCAAACGGTTCCAGCGCCGAGGGGTGGTTGTGGGTTTCGACCTTGAAGGCGAGGTCGTGCTCGTCGTCAAAGGCGATGATGCCGGCGTTGTCGACAAAGGCGGAGCGCAGCCAGGGCGGATAGACGGCGTCGGTAGCGGCGCGGATGTAGGTACGCAGCAGACCGTCGATCTGCCCTTGCTGGATGACCTCACCCTCTGCATCCAGCCAGGTGAAGTCGATCTCGGCGCGGAAGGTCTTGTGGACGCAGTGTTCGGACCAAGTCTGGGCCAGCGTTTCTAGCTCGACGTCGGTCGGGGCGCGGCCCGCCTGGGTGTAAAAGGTCTGGATGGCGCGCATCTCCTGCACGTCGAGCGAGAGCAGCCGCTCGCGGCTGAGCGCAAGCAGGGCGTCGTCGCCCAACCCGGCGAGTTCGACCTGTTCGACGCGGCTGTCGGCGGCGGCTTCGACGCCAAAGTGCGGTGTGGCCGGCCCTAGGCTGTAGTGTTGCACGGTGGTGTTGCAGAGCAACTGCTGGGCCAAACGGCGCAGGGTCGGTTCGTCGAGGTCGCCGTGCAGTTCGTAGCGCGTGCCGGTGAGCACATCGCCGCCGTCGATGCCGATCTCGGCCATGCCGCGCGCCAGTTCGCGCGCCGGAACGTCGGTGACGCCGGGGCGGAAGGTCACTTCCACGATATGAGTTCCGGCTGCCGCAACCTCTGCGCCTGTGTCGTGCAGCGCACGCCAGTTTGCGCTGTCGGTGACCGGGTCGACGAGGAGCATGGTCAAGAGCCGGTCGATCTGCGCGGGGTCGAGATCGTGCTTGATAAAATAGAGCCGGGCGATGCGGCAGCCACTGATGACGCCGATGCCGAGGCTGGCGGCGTCGGTGAGCAGCGCCGCAGCGGCGGGGGTATGTGAACTGTGGACTTCGATTCGAATCGGCATGGTCAGATCGACGCCAAACTCCTATCAAAGCCGTGCGGTAACCATGAGTTACCGTATGGTACGAATCTTGAACCGCGGAGGGAGGCCGTCTTCACGCCTCAAAAGTACACTTCCAAAGTACACTTCCATTGTAGCATTGCCTGGGGTATAATCGAAGACAGTTCGGCCTTGGATCACATGTTCGCTCACCTATCCGGTGTCAGGCCCGGTATCATGTGCAAGGCCGCCTCGTCTGCCTCATGGCTCCGTGGAACCGCACAACTTCATTTACCCAACAAGGAGGAGATCCATGCCATTTGCCAAGATGTCTGTGCATCGCCTGGCGTTAGGCGCTGTGCTCGTGATTGTGCTGCTGTTGGCGGCGTGTACCGCGCCGGCGGCCCAGCCGGGCGCGCCGGCAGAATCTGCGCCCGCCGCGGGCGAAGCGGCTGCCCCCGCCGAGAGCGGCCCGGTGGAGATCACGGTTTGGGCGCAGGCCAACAATGTTGAACACTGGCGCGCCGACGGCCCGGCCCAGGCGGCTGAGTCCGTTGAGGATTTTGACGTCAGCGTAGTGCCCACCAACGACGATTCCGGCTGGGCGGACTATAAGAAGAAGGTGGCGTTAGCGGCAGATGCCGGCGAAGCGCCGGACATTGTGCTTTCGGGCCATGAGGACGTGGCCGTGTGGGCCAACGCCGGGTATATCATCGAGTTCGAGGAGTGCCGCCAGTCCTATCCGGAATTTGCCGATGTGATCGACAGCCTGTGGAACTCGGTGACCTGGCAGGGCAAGATCTGGGGCGTGCCGCAGGACACTGAGGCGCGGCCCATGTTCTATAACAAGGCCAAACTGCTGGAGCTGGGCTGGAGCCAGGAAGAGGTGGACGGCCTGCCCCAGCGCATCTTGGAGGGCGACTTCACGCTGGACGATATGATCGCCACGGCCAAGCAGGCCATCGAGGCGGGCGTGGTGGAGCCGACCCAGGGCTATTGGCATCGTCCGACCAAGGGCGGCGACTTCCTGCAATACTATCATGCCTATGGCGGCCAACTGTATGACGCCGAGCAGGATAAGCTGGTCGTGACGCCGGCGGCTGTGGAGCAGTGGTATGCGTTCCAGCGCCGCGTGGTCGAAGAAGGGATCACGCCGGAGAATTTCATCGGCACCGAGTTCACGATCTGGCATCAGACGGTGTCGGCGGGCGACGTGCTCTTCTGGAACGGCGGCATCTGGCAGTGGGCCGACTGGGCGGCCAACTATGTGGCCGATAAAGGCGGGAACGACTATCTGTTTGACTTTGTCGGCTATGCGCTGCAGCCATCGGGGATCAAGGGCCAACCCGGTTCGACGCTGTCGCACCCGCTGGTCTATATGATCACGGCGCCGTCGGCCTCCGGCAAGGAGAATCAGGCGGCGGCCTGCGCCGTCCTGGCCAAGACGACCACGCCGGAGATCAACACGCTGCATGCGGTGGGCAGCACACATCTGGGGATTCTGAAGTCGCAGGCTGACTATCCGGAATATGCCAACGACCGGCTGCTCTCGGATGCGCTCTACATGCTGGATCACAACTTCTATCAGCCGAACCATGTCATGTATGGGCCGTATTTCGACATCCTGTTTGACTATATGGTGCGCGCCGAGAACGGCGAGCTTACGCCGGCGGACGCCGCGGCGCAGGCTGTGCAGCAACTCCAGTCGGAGTTGGGCGAGTATCTGATCGTGCAGGAATAGACGCCGGTTTACGGCTGAAGCCAGGGGCCTGGCCCACGCCAGGCCCCTGGCCGTCTAGCCTGTCCAGCCGGGCTGTGGACATGCGGCAGCCGGCCGGCGGGGACGTGAATGTGAATGGCCCCTCTGTACGCGCAGTGCAGATGTAAAGCCGTAGATCGAATGTGAAAAGGAGTGACAATGGCCGCAACCAGCGAATCGGCCCTGGCTCCGGCTGTAGCGCCGGCGGCGCGTGAGCCTTGGCGCAATACGTTGCGCCGGTCGGCGGGGCCGCTGCTTTTTATGGCCCCTGCCGCGATTCTGGTGATCGGATTTTTTCTGGTCCCGGTGTTTATCACAGTTGGCCTGTCGGCTACCGACCTGAGTTCGGCGACGGGTTTTCAGAAGTGGAGCTGGGTAGGCTTTGAAAACTATCGGCGCATCGCCGAGAACCCGCAATCGCGCGTGATCACCTGGAACACGGTGAAGTATGTGGTGCTCACGTTGAGCCTATTTAACGTGACTATGGCCTTGGTGGTGGCGCTGTTGAGCACCCATATCCCGCGGCGCACCGGCTTTATATTTCGCGCCCTGTGGTTATTGCCACGCATCACGCCCTCGGTGGTCTATGTGATGATGTGGAAGTATATCGCTGCGGATGCGCCGTTTGGCGTTCTCAACCAGCATGTGCTGGTGCCGCTGGGGGTGCAGCCCACCAACTGGATCCCGGCTGCGCCGTGGGTGTTTGTCATTCTGACCAACGGGATTGTCGGGGCGTCGTTTGGCATGATCATCTTCACGTCGGCGATCGAGTCGATCCCGCGCGATTATATGATCGCCGCCCTGGTGGACGGCTGCTCGCTGTGGCAGCGCATCCGCTATGTGATCCTGCCGATGATCCGCTGGCCGCTGCTCTTTGTCACGACCTATCAGACGCTTTCGCTGCTCACCTCGTTTGAGCAGATTCTGCTGCTTACCGACGGTCAGTTCAACACCGAGGTCTGGTCGCTGTGGGCCTATCATCGGGCGCTGAACAACTATTGGGGCAATTTCCAGTGGGGCTTTGGCGCGGCGCTGGCAACCGTGCTGGTGCTGGTTGGGATCGTGATGGCGGTGATCTATATGCGCTACTTCCAGTTCAACGCGCTGGTGCAAGAGCCAAAGATCGAGGCGTTGTGATGGCGAGGGCGCGATGATAGGGCGCAAGTGAGGAGAACGTGATGGAAGAGACGATGGGCGTAGGGAGTCGCGGGCGCGCGGTCGTGCCGACGCTGCTGCTGGCCCTGCTCACGATCCCGATTGTGGTGGGCTATATCTGGGTGCTGATCTCGACTTTTGCGCAGCGCACCCACGGCTTGATCCCGGTCGACAGCGACGGCAATTTTGGCGGGCTGACGCTGCGTAACTGGTCGTTCCTCTGGGAGGATCCAGTGATCTGGCGGTTGGTCGCCAATACCTTTGTGATGGCATTGGGGTTGACGGTGGGCGTGATTCTGGTGGCGTCGATGGCGGGCTATGCGCTCTCGCGCATCAGCTTCCCGGGGCGGCGCACCTTTTTGGCGACGACGTTGATCCTGCATGCCTTTCCAAGCGTGACGCTGTTGATCGCGATCTATTTCGTGCTGCGCTGGATCGGGGACATCCCGGTGTTGGGTCGCGGGCTGCCGTTGATCGGCGGCTTTGGCTATAACACGCTGGGCGGCGTGATCTTGGTGAGCGTGGCGCTGGAACTGCCGCTGGGCATCTGGCTGATGAAGGGTTTTTTCGACCAGGTCTCCTGGGATATGGAGCGGGCGGCGCTGATCGACGGCTGCAGCCGGTTTCGCACCTGGTGGCAGATCGTGATGCCGATGATCAAGCCGGGGATTGCGGCGCTTTCGATCTTTACCTTTATTTCCGGGTGGAACGCGTTCCTGATCCCCTACACCTTTTTGACCTCGCAGGAGCAGAGCACGATCGCGCCTTATGTGCGCGGCCTGATCAGCGATACGGCGCCGGTCAACTACAGCGAGGTGGCGGCGGTGGGGTTGTTCCAGTTGATCCCGGTGTTGATCTTTTTCATCTTTACCCAGGAATATCTATTGAGCATCTTCGGCGGCGGGTCCAAAGGCGGTTCATGACATGAATGTCGTATTCGACCATCTGACGAAACGATTTGGCGATGTGGTGGCGGTGGACAGCGTCACCATGGAGATCCACGACGGCGAGTTTGTGGCGCTGCTGGGGCCTTCGGGCTGTGGCAAGACCACGACGTTGTTGATGACAGCGGGGATCTACCGGCCTTCGGCGGGGGCGGTGCGTTTTGGCGAACGGGTGATGAACCAGGTGCAGCCCAAGGACCGCAATATCGGCATGGTCTTCCAGAGCTATGCGCTCTACCCGCACATGACGGTCTATGAGAACATTGTCTTTCCGATGAAGCTCAAGAAAACGCCGAAACAGGTGATGGACAGCCGGGCGCGCGAGGTGGCGGACAAGATGGGGATCGGCCATCTGCTCGACCGGCGGCCCGGCCAGTTGTCGGGTGGGCAGCAGCAGCGCGTGGCGCTGGGCCGCGCCCTGGCGAAACAGCCCGACCTGCTGCTCTTTGACGAGCCGTTGAGCAACCTGGATGCGCGGCTGCGGCTGACGATGCGCGCCGAGATCAAGCGGCTGCAGATGGAACTAGGCATCACGTCGATCTATGTGACGCATGACCAGGTGGAGGCGATGACTATGGCCGACCGCATCGCCGTGATCCAGAACGGTCGCCTACAGGCGTACTGCACGCCCGATGAGTTGTATGACCAGCCGCAGACGTTGTTTATTGCCGGCTTTGTGGGCAACCCGCCGATGAACTTCCTGGATGCAGAGGTGGTGCAGGCGAATGGGGAGTTGCGCGCCAAAGGGGTGGGGCTGGATGCACGGGTGGAGACGGCGCGGGCCGAGAAGTCGGCGGGCCGCGGCCCGGTGGTTCTGGGGATCCGGCCTGAAGATGTGCGGCTCAGCCGGGAACTCCGGCCCGACGCCAGCGCAGGCGAGGTCTATGTGGTGGAACCGTTGGGGCGCGATGATATGGTGACGGTGCGGTTGCCGGGCGGGGACATCCACGCGCTGGCCGAGCCGTCGGACGATTTTCGTCTGGGTGAGACGGTCTATGTGACGCTGGACCCGGCGCGCGTGCAGTTTTTCGACCCGGCGACGGAGTTGTCCTTGATCTGGCGCTAGG
>JADLFO010000284.1 GCA_020845455.1 Caldilineaceae bacterium | reverse complement strand
TGGTATACATCACGATCTGCTCCGAATTCGAATTTATCTCCACAACATCATCCTCATAATGTTTTATCGATTTCCGAAACCGGCCCGCCCAGCATGGTACCGCCGCGTAAAAACGCAGGTCGCGGCGAACAGCGCCGCGGCCCAAACACCACGCTGGATTGGCCTACTATAGAATATATAGTACCATAAAGCAGCGTGGAATACCGCAAATCAACCGGCGTGGATGCACGCTGTGGGTCTCGGTAGAAACACACCGGGCAAAAGACCCCTGTATTCATGCGCTCAGGTTCGATGCGGCGGAACGCGAGGTAGGCGAAGAACGTCTTAACGATATGCAGTCGGTGGGCAGTACCTATCATCCAAAACGGCGGCGCACGCCTGGCACGCTTCTCATGGCGTTGAGCCTGGTCGGCTTGGCCGCAGTTGCCGTCCTGGCGATCGGGCTGCTGCGCCCGGTGGGCACGGCATATGATCTGGCGCGTTCCCTGCCGCCCCCCTGGCCCTTTGCCGGGCCGGAGTTGAACCCGTCCGGAGCCGGTGCGGAGATAGGGCCTCCGCCCGTGGAGCCTGCCCCGGCCGCCACCGTGCCCACCTTTACGCCCACGCCTCCATCGACGCCCACATCGACATCCACAGCGACGACAGCGCCGACTGCCCCCCCCACAGAGACGCCGCAGCCGCTGCCCACGCTCACCCCCACGCCGCCCCTGCCTGCACCGGTTGAGGTCGCTGCGATCGATGTACAGCCGGCGCAGCCTGCTATTCAACTCGGCGGGCTACGCCATCAATGGCAGACCTGGAACAACTGCGGCCCGGCCACGCTCGCCACCAACCTAAGCTACTATGGCAGCCCGCTTGACCAGGCCGCCGTCGGCGCGGTGCTGCGCCCCTATGCGGACGACAAAAACGTGACGCCCGAAGAGATGGCTGCCTATGCGCGCGGCCAGGGCTTTGCGGCGCAGGTGCGTGTCAACGGCAGCGCCGGCCTAGCGCGCCAACTGATCAGCAACGGTATCCCGCTCCTGATCGAAACCTGGCTGGAGGAACAGCCCAACGACGGCATGGGCCATTACCGGCTGTTGGTAGGCTATGACGACGCCGCCGCCCGCTGGATCGTCTATGACAGCTATATCAGCACCAACCTGGTCAACGCCGACCCGGCCAACTATCAGGGCATCTATATGGACTATGCTCAGACCGACGCCTGGTGGAAGGTCTTTGACCGCACCTATGTGCTGATCTACCCGCCGCAGCAGGAGCCGCTGGTACGCGCCATCTTGGGCGAAGCCTTTGACCCCGCCGTGATGTGGCAGCAGGCGGCGGCGATGGCCCAAGCCGAGATCGCGCAGAACCCCGGCGACCCCTTTGCCCACTTCAATCTCGGAACCAGCCTGGTGGCGCTGGGCGACTATGCCGGCGCAGCCGCAGCCTTTGACCAGGCGCGCGCCATTGGTCTGCCCTGGCGCATGTTCTGGTATCAGTTTGACATCTTCCCCGCCTATCTCAACACCGGGCGCTATGCGGAGATGGTGCAACTGGCCGACGCCACCAATGCCGTCACCGACAGCATCGAAGAGATCCACTATTGGCGCGGGCGCGCCCTGGCGGCGCTGGGCGACCTGCCCGCCGCCGAAGCTGCCTACCGCCGCGCCCTTGAACTCAACCCCTCCTACCGCGCCGCGGCAGAAGCAGTGGGCAGTGGGCAATAGGGACACGTTCTTCCGTACGGACACATTCTTCCGTACGGACACGAACTATCGCGTCCGTACGGGGGCGGAAGATTTCACCGCCGATGGACATTTTCGCGGCGATCCGCTAAAGTGACATAGAATGCCACACCCGCCCATCGCCTGGAAAGGGTTTCTATGTCTACTCTCCTCAAGCCAAGCCGCTCCAGCCTTGGCCCTTCCGATATGCGCCCCGTGATCCAAGAGAACGCCGACCTGGCCCATGACCTGCAGCAGGCCGTGCAGGGCGAGGTACGCTTTGACGGCATCACGCGTATGCTCTACAGCACCGACGCCAGCCTCTATCAGATCCAACCGGTCGGGGTCGTGATCCCCAAGCGGGTCGAGGATGTGCAGGCTGTGGTTGAGATCGCGGCGCGGCGCAAAGTGCCGATCCTGCCGCGCGGCGGCGGCAGTTCGCTGGCCGGACAGGCAGTCGGCGCGGCCCTGGTGATCGACTTCAGCAAGTACATGGGGGAGGTCATTGCGATCAACCCGGAAGAGCGGCTCGCCACCGTTCAGCCCGGCATGTTGGTTACGCCCCTCAATAAGCTTCTGGCGCAGCACGGGCTGATGCTCGGCCCCGACCCGGCCAGCGCCGACCGCGCCACCGTGGGCGGCAGCGTGGGCAACAACGCCACCGGCAGCCACAGCATCCTCTATGGCATGATGGCCGACCATGTGCGCAGCGTACAGGCGATCTTGGCCGACGGCAGCCATGCTGCTTTTGGGCCAGTGGACCCGGCAGATCTCGCTGCCAAGGGCCGTGGCGACAGCCTGGAGGCGCGCATCTATGCCCAACTGCCCGCGCTGATCCAGGACAACATGGCGGAGATCCTGGCGCGCTGGCCCAAACACTGGCGGCGCGCCTCCGGCTATAACCTGGACCGGCTGGCCGCGGCGCTCTTGCCGCCCGGCGAACGCGCCCGGCTCAGTTTTGACAGCCGTTTCCGTCCCCCCATCTGCGACCCCACGCGCATCGACCACTTCAACCTGGCGCAGCTCTTTACCGGCAGCGAAGGCACGCTGGGCGTGATGACCGAAGTCACGCTCAACTTGGCGCCGCGCCCGGTGCGGACCGGCCTGGCCGTGGTGCATTTCGACGACGTCGTCGAAGCCTGCGCCGCCATCCCCGATATCCTGGAGACCGAGCCGAGCGCCTCCGAGCTGCTCGACAAACAGTTGATGGACCTGGCGCGCGCCCAGCCTGAATGGGCCAAGAAGCTGCATTTTGTGGTGGACGACCCGGCTGCCGTGCTGCTCACCGAATATTACGGCACGAGCGAGGCCGAACTGGAGGCCAAGCTAACCGGCTTGGAACAACATCTGGCGAGCCGCGGCTACCGCGGCACGGTTGTGCGGCTGCTCAACCCCGGCCACATCAACGATGTCTGGACGGTGCGCAAGGCCGGGCTGAACCTGCTGATGAGCCGGCGCAGCGACTACAAACCCGTGCCGGGCATCGAAGATGTGAGCGTGCCGCCCGAACGGCTGGCCGAGTATCTGCGCCAAATCCTAAGCTTCTGCCGCGCCCAGGGCGACATCCCCGACGTGGCCGTCTATGCCCACGCCTCGGCGGGCTGTCTGCATGTGCGCCCGCTGATCAACACCAAGACGGCGCGCGGGCTGGAACTGCTGCAACACCTGGGCGACTATGCCTGTGACCTGGCCGTGAGCTTTAGCGGCGCGATGAGCGGCGAACACGGCGATGGGCTGGCGCGCAGCATCCAAAACGAAAAGCTCTTTGGCCCCGCACTCTACGCCGCGCTCCAGGCGGTCAAACGAACCTTCGACCCCGATACCCTGCTCAACCCCGGCAAGATCGTCGACGCGCCCTCGCCCGCCGAAAACCTGCGCTTCGGCCCCGACTACCAGACCATCGAACTGCACACGGTCTTTGATTGGGGCGCGGACGGCGGCTACGCGCCGGCGATTGAGATGTGCAACGGCGCGGGCGTCTGCCGCAAGCTGGGCGCGGGCAGCATGTGCCCCAGCTACATGGCGACACGCGACGAGCACGACACCACGCGCGCCCGCGCCAATGCGCTGCGCAACGCCCTGGCGGGCCGCATCCCGCCCGAAGAACTCTACTCCGAGGAGATGGCGGGCGTACTCGACCTTTGTCTGGGCTGCAAGGCCTGCAAGAGTGAATGCCCTTCCTCGGTGGACATGGCGAAGATTAAATCCGAATATCTCGTCCACTACTATCGCCACAACGGGCTGCCCCTCTTTAATCGGCTGATGGGGCTGCTGCCCACGATCAACGAACTGATGTACAAGCTGGCGCCGGGGCTGACGCCGCTGGTCAACTGGGGGCTGAAGACGCCGGCGGCTAAAGCGATCTTTGCGCGCGTGGGCGTCCATCCCGCGCGCGATTTCCCCGCCTATGCGCCGCAGACCTTTGCCGGCTGGTTCCATCAGCGGGCGCGCGGGCGCGCCGCCGTGCCCACCGGGCGTGAGACGCCCAACGGCCCGGTCGTGATCTTCCATGACACCTGGGTCAACTATAACGAGACGGGCATCGGCGAGGCGATGGTGCGCGTGCTGGAGGCGGCGGGCTATGCCGTCTATCTGGCCGAGGGGCGCAAATGCTGTGGCCGCCCGCTGATCACCGGTGGACAGGCCGACAAAGCACGGCCTTGGGTTGACCACAACGTGGCGCTGTTGGCGGGCATCGCCGCCCAGGGCATCCCGATCGTGGGCGTGGAGCCAAGCTGCATCCTCACCCTGCGCGACGAGTATCTGGGGCTGGCCTCCGACGCACAGCGGGCGCGGCTGGTGGCCTCCCAGGCATTTACCTTCGAGGAGTTTGTGGCGCGCGAAGTGGCGGCGGGGCGTTTCAATGCCCCGTGGAAGGCGCAGCCCGGCAAGGCGCTGCTCCACGGCCACTGCCATCAAAAGGCCATGGTGGGCAATGAAAGCACGGTCGCGGCGCTGCGCGCCGCCGGCTATGCGGTCGAGGTCATCCCCAGCGGCTGCTGCGGCATGGCCGGCGACTTTGGCTACGAGATCGACCACTATGCGGTCAGCCGCGCCGTCGGCGAAGACCGGCTCTTCCCTGCCGTGCGCGGCGCAGACGCCAACGCCGTGATCGTCGCCAGCGGCACAAGCTGCCGCCACCAGATCGACCACTTCACCGGCCGCCGCGCCCTCCACCTGGCCGAAGCTCTGGCCGGGGCGCTGGCCCGATGACCCAAAGGAGCCGTCATGGCCGATAATGGCATGGCCGATAATGGCATGAGCGATGACGGCACGAAAGATGACAGCAGCACCCTACACGGCAGCGCGCCCGACCACTCTCCCGTGGCGCTGCTGATCATTGACATGATCAACGACCTCGAATATCCCGGCGGGGAGGAGTTGTATGGCCACAGCCTGCCCGTGGCGCGGCGCATCGCCGAACTCAAACGTCGCGCCCAAGCGGCTAACATACCCGTGGTCTACGCCAACGACAACTTTGGCCGCTGGCGGTCGGATTTTCGCCAGGTGGTAGCCCACTGCCTTTACGACGGGGTGCGCGGCCGACCGCTGGCCGAACTGCTCAAACCCGACCAGGATGACTACTTTGTGCTCAAGGTCAAGCACTCGGCCTTTTTTGTCAGCACGCTGGAGACGCTGCTCAAGTATCTGGGCGTGCGTACGTTGATCCTGACCGGCATTGCCGGCGACAACTGCGTGCTCTTCACCGCCAACGACGCCTATATGCGCGACCTGGCGCTCTATGTGCCTGCCGACTGCGTGGCGTCGATCTCGGCGGAGGAGAACAGCCGCGCCCTGGCCTATATGCAGCGTGTGACCAAGGCCGATATCCGCCCTGCATGCGAGCTAGACCTGGATGAACTGCGCCGCCAGCGGGCAGCCTGTCCCCCTTAGTTCGCCTACCCCGGCCCCTCCCATTTGATGATCCCGCGCGGAGACCGCCCCATGGACGACCGCAGACTGCCCTTCGAACGACCCGCCCCGGCGCGGGACGAGCACCGCACCGTACGGCTGTCGATCTTGGGCGGCATCTTGCTCTGCGCGCTGATCGCGGCGCTCTTGGCCGATTCGCTGCTGGGCGTCTATGTGATCGACGCGGGCGAGGCCATTCCGCGCGGCTGGCGTTGGCTGCTGGGCGCGCCCGAACAGACCTTTGCCACACAGACGCTGGCGCTGCTCTTTGGCGTGCTGCTGTTGGGGTTTGCGCTGGGCGGGTTCTGGTTCTTGGCGGGCGTGGCCTTGCGCCGGCTGCGCCGCCAATGGCTTATGCGCGGGTAGGCCGCACACGCTTGTCAAACACCCAGACGCTACACTTGGTCTCAGGCGGGAACGAGCCGTCTGAGCAAAAGGTGATCGCGTTGGGCAGATAGGCAGGTCTAGCGGTGCAGCAGTCTGATAATCTCCGGCCCATAGGTGCGCGCTTTCCACGGCCCGATAGCGTCGATTTGGCGCAGGTCGTCGACCATATGTGGCTGCAGCTTGACGATCTCCAGCAGTACGTCGTTGGTCAGGACGATGTCCGACGCGACACCGCGCGCCTCGGCGACCTGGGCGCGCCAGCGGCGCAGCGCGTCGTAGTGCGCCAGGGCCGCGCGGTCGAGGAACTGTTCGGGGCGCAGATGGGGTTCGGGCAGGGCGGGCAGCGGACGGCGTTTGCCCTCTTCGAGGGCTTTGAGCAGGGCCGTGCCATAGCGCCGCAGTTCCATACTGCCCAGGCCGCCCACCGCGGCCAGTTCGGCGGGCGTGCGCGGCTGTGTCTGGGCCAGTTGCACCAAGACCTGGTTGTTGACGACCTTGAACGGGGGCCGGTCTTGGCTCTGCGCCTCTTGTTCGCGCCAGAGCCAGAGCGCCTCCAGCACGCCGGTCTGGCCGAGCGGGACGGCGCGCGTCTCTTTCATGCTCCAAAAGGAGCGATGGTTGGTGGGGCGGGTCTGATAGTCGAGGGCGGCCAACT
>JADLFO010000283.1 GCA_020845455.1 Caldilineaceae bacterium | reverse complement strand
GATAGTCTATTCTACAGAGCTGTCAAGACGCACCAGCGCCATCGGCGGGAGCTTGAGGGTGAGGCCGCCGTGATCGGTCACAACCGGCGCGGCGGGGGCGGCGCGAAAATCTTCGGGCGTGAGCATGGCGGCGCGCGCCGTGGCAGCGTCCAGCGTATGGAGTGCGACCTGGGCGGGCAGGCCGTGGAGCGTGACCGTTTGGTCGTCAAAGGTCAGGTTGACGACGAGCAGGCGGCGGCGGCTGTCCTGGGCTAAGGCCAGGGCCTGCACGGCCAGCGGTGCGCTGGTGGTGACCGCCAGCAGCTTGCCGCCGGCGAATTCGCCCACGTCGGCGAGCAGATGGTAGACGGGGTAGACGCTGCCGGGCAGCGAGGCAAAGCGATCGGGCAGGGGTGTGCCTTGGGCGCGCTCCATGACGCCGCGCCAGCCGGTGGTTTCATAGTAGGTGACGGCGGCGACGCCGGCGCTGCCCAGGGCGTTGATGCTGCCCAGCGTCCACCCGGCGGCAAAGAGCGACATCTGGCGCGGGTCGACGTCGGCGGGAAGCTCGCCGGCTGGGGGCGTGATCTCTGCACCGGTGGCGTTGGGATCGATGCGCGGGCGCAGTGTGACCGGCGACACGACCAGCGGTTTGCCGTCGCAGAAGGCGGCTGCGCTGGCGGCGGTGGCGGTCTGCCCGGCCAGTGTTTCAACCAGCGAGGCGCGGTCGAAAGCGTGGACTTGCGGGTTGAGCGAGTAGGCCACGCAGTCGAGGGCATCGGCGGGCGGACGGTTGCGGTTTAGCTCGGTAAAATAGGCCGCCGTGCCTCCGCCGATGGGTACATCGGGCGCATAGCCGCCGAGCCGCCCGCGCGCCAGGTAGACCAGTTCCCCTGGAGTGGTAGGGGCCAGCGTGGAAAAGACTAGCCAGCGTGCCACGCGGGGCCGCAGCCGTTCGAGCAGGGCTGCCAGCCCCGCTAGTTCAGCTTCGGCAGCGTTCGTCAGGTACAGCGCGATCTCCAGCCCCACGCCCAAGGCGCGCGCTTCCAGGCTGGCGTGCGCCAAGTCCTGTTCGAGGTTAGGCCGGTCGGGGTAGAGGTCGACGCGCAGATGGCTGAGATGCAGCGCGGCCAGCCGCGCCGCCTCGGCGCCGGTGAACGGCGCGCCGCCGGCGGCCACGCCCAGGCCGAGTGCGGGCAGGTCATGCTGCGCCGCGCCGACCGTGATCTCGACGGCGGACGGGGCGGAGATCGCAGCCGGCGCAGGGTATGACTGTGTGAGAGGCAGATCATGCAGCCGGAGTTGCACTGCCTGTTGCACCTTGTCGCCGGGATGGACCTCCACCGGATACGGGATGCGCAGGGGCGTGGAATAAGTCTTGTAGGAAGCGTCGGTCCAGTTGCGCTGGTCTTCCATCTCGAAGGCGTCGCCTTCAAAGCGCGCTTCGACGCTTGGACCTCCCTCCTGCCCGTTGTTCAGATAGTGGCGGATGGCGCGCATCTCCAGAAAGGGCTGGTGGGGCGAGATAAGCAATGGGAAGCGCCCGCGCTGCTGTGTACCGTTGACCTGTTCGACAATGCAGGCGTTGCCGGCGCAGCTTGCCGGGTGCAGGACGCAGATGCCGATGCGGTTGCGCCAGAAGCTGGTCTGCGCCGCGCCGTCCATGCTGTAGTCGAGATCGCCGCCGGCGCTGCCGCGGATCGCGCCGTGCCAGCCGAACTCGATGCCGGGCGCGCTGTGCTGGGCGTCGAAGTCGATCGTGAAGTGGTCGCCTTGGTCGTCGATGGTCAGGTTGGAGAGCGTGGCAGGGATCGTGCCCCAGTCCTGGTCGCGCACGGCGACATAGATGCGGCGGATGATCTCTGTGTCGCCCAGCGTGATGTAACGCAGGTCGCCGGCGCTGAAGACCAGCGCCAGCGGCCCGGCGCGCAGGGGGATGGGCGCGTCGGGCGCGGTGGGCGTGCCGTACTGGACGAGCGTCGGGTTGGTGGTAGGGTTGAGGCTTGTGGTAGGCATCGTCGGTCCTTGGATGGGCTAGGCGGCGGACGCGTCCGGCGCTTGCAGGATCAGCAGCCAGTCTTCGGCGTCGGGCGGGATAAAGCCGGTCAGCTCGCCGGCATGTTCGGAAGGGGCCGGCGTGCGTTCGCCGGTGCGCGGGTTGCACCAGGTAGCGGTGTAGCCGGGCTGGATGCCCGCCAGCTTGAGCCGTACTTCTTCGCCTGCCGGGGTGTAGACGACGGCCAGGTCGCCTTCGGGGGAGCGCGCTGCCAGCACATAGCGCCGCACGGCGTGCGCGCCCGGCTGGACGGCGAGCAGGTCGAGGTCGGGTTCTAGCCGCCACCAGTCCACGCCGCGGAAGAAATCGCCCAGGTGGGCCACCTGTTCCGCGCCGGGCATGGTCAGCGCCTCGCGCCAGGGCAGCGGCGTGCCCGAACCGGGGTGGTCGACCGGCGGGCTGCTGCCGTCATCCCAGCCCCAGACGCCGTGGCCGCCATAAGTGACGCCCGCGGTGGGCGCATTGAGCAGGCTCCAATAGAGGCCGCGGCGCACGGCGGGCGCTTGATGCGGCTGTTTCGATTGGTAGGCGAGGTGGTTTTCATAGGCCGGTTCCAGGTTAAGCTGGAAGAGGCGGGGGATGGCGTCCCACTGGTTGGCGGGAGGGCCGGTGACCAGCCACTGCCAATGCTCGTCGCTGTCGCCGTGGCCGCTCTGATAGCCCAGGACGCTGAGCCAGAGTTCGCCGCGGAACTCGTCGGCGGGCCACTGTTGGCCGCCGCAGTGCATGGCGACCGGCGTACCGGCGGCATCGGCAAAGACGGCGCGGCCGATGCGCCGCCAGCGCGCAGCGTATTCGCCGGCATATTTGCCGTCGCCGGCCAGGATCCACAGGACGGGATAGGCGCCCCAGCGCGCCACCATGTAGCGCGCCAGCAGCACGGCTTGGTCTTCGGGCAGGCTGTAGCCGGGGTCAACCGACGGGTTGCTGCCCGCGCCGATGGCCCAGAGCATGACCGGCACGTTGAGCAGTCCGGCCTGGGCAGTGGCGAGCAGGTAGCGGTCGAGCCGCTGGAAGAAGGCCGGGGTGACGGTGATGCGGTCGTGGCCTGTGAAGGCGGTACGCCTTTCGATGTCGCCCTGGGGCGCGGCGCGCCATTGCGTGGCAACCCACTGCACGGCGGAGAAGCCCTGGCGCACTCGTTCGGCGAGATAGGTATCCCATTCTTCGGGCGTGGCGCGCAAGGGGCCATTCCAGGCAGTGTCGGCCAGATAGAAGAAGGGCGTGCCGTCGGCGTGGATCAGACAGCGTTTGTCGTCGGCCAGCCGCACGGGGCCATGGCGGTCGAAGACGGTCTCGGCTTGAGGGGCTACACAGGTGAAGCTGCCGCTCTCGGCGGCAATCTCTGCGCCGTCGGCGTAGTCGAGCTTGAGATGATAGCGCCAGTGGCCTTCCTCATCCGGGGAGAAGCGCACGCGCCAGGCGTCGTCACCGTCCCAAAAGCCCTGGCGCAGCAGTTGGCGACCGGAGGGGGAAACGAAGATGGCTCCCAGGCGCACATCTTGGAAGGGGTTGGCGAATTTCGTAGGGGCCGTCAACTCGACTTCGGCAACGCGCCAGCGGGGTACGCTTGCGCCGTTCAACGGCATCGGTTGCATGGTCCACCTCCTGTAAATCGTTGTCCGGCTGTAAATTGTTGTCCTGCAATGAACGACAGGTGCGGTCACGGATAGAGCAGCCAGCCCTGGCGCGGGGTCTGGGCGCGCAGCAATTGGCCGTCGAGCGAGGTTACATAGAGCGTGCGCAGTTCCGGCCCGGCAAAGGTGCAGTTGGTGGGGCGGTTGACCGGCACAGGATGGGTCTCCAGGACGCGGCCATTGGGCGCAAAGACATAGATCATGCCGCCTGGCCCGCTGAGTTCCCAGCCGGCGGTGGCGACGATGTTGCCGTCGCGGTCGAGACACATGCCGTCGATGCCGCGGTGGGGATAGAAGTTGTGCAGCACCTGATATTGGCCCAGGCTGCCGTCGGCCAGGATCGGATAGGCGCGCAGCTCGCGCTTTTCGCCCTCGCCATATTTGCTCTGCGCCACATAGAGCGTGGTCATATCGGGCGTGACGAGCAGACCGTTGGGCGCGGTGGTGTCAAAGGTCACGCGCACGGTGCGCCACTTGCCGCCGGGCTGCGGGTCCAGCCGGTAGACCGATTCATGGTCAAGCTCCATGTCGTCGCGCTTGTCGCCGTAGCGCGGGTCGGTGAACCAGATGCGCCCCATGCGGTCGACGGCGAGGTCGTTGGGGCTGTTGAGCCGTTTGCCCTCGAAGTTGTCGCAGAGCACGGTGACGTCGCCGCCGGGTTCATAGCGCACGATGCGCCGCGCGCCGCCTTCGCAGGCGTAGAGGCGGCCTTGGCGGTCGAAGTTCAGCCCGTTGGCCTGGTTCGTGCCGCTGCGTGCCACGTCCAGCGCTTTCGTTTGGGGGTCATAGCGCATGATGCGGCTGTTTGGGATGCTGGTGAAGAGCAGGCGGCTGCCGTCCCAGGCGGGGCCTTCGGCCAAGCCCATGGATTGGGCCAACACTTCAAACTCCCAACTCATCGCGTGCC
Organism: Caldilineaceae bacterium; assembly: GCA_020845455.1. Lineage (GTDB taxonomy): Bacteria > Chloroflexota > Anaerolineae > Caldilineales > Caldilineaceae > QEUY01. The sequence continues at coordinate 18,294 of JADLFO010000283.1, read as the reverse complement.
TCTTTCTGGGTGGGGTATTGAAAAGCTTGGTGGCGCACCCATCCGGGGGCGGTGTGACACGGTTCCGCCGCGCGGCTGTGATCGTGGGATGGGCGTGACTTCAGTATAGTGGATGGCCGAAGGGGGTGTCAATCTATCCAGGTCAAATAGGATGATGGGCCGGTGTGGTTGCGGCGGCGCAGTTTCAACGGTTATTTCACGCGACCGTTGACCTTGAAGACGGAATCCATTTCCTTGTTTTCAATCGCAGGGGAATCCTCGTAGAGAAAGCAGGCCACGGCGCGGTGTTCTTCGGTTTGGTAGAGCGGGGGTGTCTGGCGCAGGCATTTTTCCATCGCCATAGGACAGCGGTCGACGAATTTGCAGGCGGTTGGCTCAGATTTCCTGTCTAGAAAAGCCGACTCATCTTCTCCCTTCCATGGGTGGTCTGGGTTTGGGTTCGGTATTGAGCCGACCAGAAGCTGCGTGTACGGATGACTTGGCTTCTGGACAATCCCTTCCACCCCTCCTGCTTCGGCCACGGAGCCGCGATACAAGACGATGATGTTATCGCCGATCTGGAAGGCGGTGGCAAGGTCGTGGGTGATATAGACGATGGAGATGCCGAACTCCTCTTTGAGCCGTTGCAGACTACCCAGCACGGTGGCGCGCAGCGAGGCATCGATCATGGAGACGGGTTCATCGGCCAGGATGATGCTGGGCTTGATGATGAGGGCGCGGGCGACCATCACGCGCTGTCGTTGGCCGCCGCTCAACTGGTGGGGATAGCGACCGAGCGTCTCTTCAGGGCGCAAGCCGACGGTCTCCAGCGCCTCTTCGACCAGGTCCCACTTTTGCTCTCGCGAGCCGGCAAGTTTGAGATAGTCGATGGGCATGGTCAGCACATGCTCGACGCGATAGAATGGGTTGTAGACCTCGAACGGATCCTGAAAAATCGCCTGGACATCGGTCAGGAAGGCACGGGCATCGCTCTTGGCCAACCTTTGGAGGTCCTGCCCTTTATAGAGGATAGCGCCCTGGGTGGGGGAGACTGCACCCAGAAGGAGACGGGCGAGCGTGGTTTTGCCGCTGCCACTCTCGCCGACGACAGCCGTAATGGTGGCAGGGTCGCGTTGGATGGCCATTGAGAAGCCTTCGAGCGCAACGGTTCGGGTCTTGTCGAACAGGCCCCCACCAAAGATTTTAGTGACATCTTGCGCTTCCAGCAGTGCAGTCATCGTAGGTTTCCTCAAGACGCGAAATGGCAGGCGACCCAGGTCTGGGGCTGGACTTCGCGCAGCACCGGCGCCTCGCTGCGGCAACGCTCTGTCGCCAGGGGGCATCGAGGATGAAACACGCAGCCCGGCGGCACATTGAGCAGGGAGGGCGGCAGACCCGGAATCCCCATGAATTCACCTTTGACCTCAGTAGAGGGCAGGCTGGTGATCAGCAGTTGCGTGTAGGGGTGCCGCGGGTTACGAAAGATCTCTCGAATCGGCGAGACCTCCATGAGATGGCCGGCGTACATGACGCCCAGCCGTTCGACAAACTGGGCCATGAGACCCATGTCGTGGCCGACGAGGATCACAGAGGCGCCGATCTTGGCCTGAACCTCGCGCAGCGTCTCCATTACCTGGCGCTGAACGACGACGTCGAGCGCGCTGGTCAATTCGTCGGCAATGATGACTCTGGGGGTGAGGCTAATGGCGATGGCGATGACGACACGCTGTTTCATGCCGCCGCTGAGTTCGTGTGGGAACATATTCGCCACTTCCGGCGATAGGCCGACGGTGGCGAGCAGGGCGGTAACTTGTTCGTCTAGTTCACTTTTGGAGAGCCTGACGCCGTGGTCACGCAGGCCGAGGTTGATTTGATTACGGACCCGCATGACCGGGTTCAGCGAGTTCATAGAGCCTTGGGCAACCATTGCGATCTCGGACAGCCGTAGCTGCTTCATGCGCGATTCCGGCGCAGCCAAGAGGTCTATGGTACCAAGCCAAATTTGGCCGGAGACAACGCGGGCCGGCGGTTTGATCAGACGCATGACGGTCAGGGCCATGGTGGACTTGCCGGACCCGGACTCGCCCACCACCCCCAGGCGTTCCTGAGCGTGCAGGGAGAAGGTGATGTTTTCGACGGCGTGAACAGGGCCGCGCGGCGTGTCGTAGTAGACGGTCAGGTTTTCGATGCGCAGGGCGCCAGTCTTGTCGCCCGCGTCGGCGTGGTCGAAGACTTCATGCGAGAAGTGGCTGGCCATTACACCCGTCTCCTAAGCCGTGGATTCGCGACCTCGTCGAGGCCGATGGTGATGAGGAAGAGACTGATGAAGAGGATGGCGATGACGGCGATCGGCGGCAGCCACCACCACCACCAGCCATTGATCACGGCGGCGTTGTATTGGACCCAGAAGATGGTCATGCCGATGGTCGGATCGTCCATTGGCCCAAGTCCGAGCACCTCAAGACCGATGGAGGCAAGCACCGCCGCGGAGACTGCGATCACCAACGAGGAGGCGAGATAGGGTAGAAGGTTGGGCAGGATTTCCTTTACGATAATCGCCGGTCCCGGCATGCCGGATAAGCGCGCGATCTCGACATAGCTGCGCGAACGCAGAGACAGCACTTGGGAGCGAATGGTACGCGCCGGATAGAGCCAGGCCAGCGCGGCCACCACCAAGGCCATCTGATTGACGGTCAATGACTCTGGGATCACCATGGCAACGGTGATGAGGACCATAAGGCTCGGAATGGTGAGGCCGACATCGACAATGCCGCGCAAGGTGGCGTCGATCCATCCGCCATAGTAGGCGCTGACGAAGCCGATGGCAGCGCCCAGCGTAACGCCGATGAACCCGGCGATGAGGCCGATGCGCAGGGTCAGCGGCGTGCCGACGACCATGACGGCAAAGAGGTTGCGCCCCTGCTTGTCGCTGCCGAAGGGCAGTTCCCAAGAAGGTGGTTTTAGCGGCGACACCGAGACGGGGCGCGCCTCTTGGATATCGACGAACATGCGTCCGATGAAGGACGAAAAGAGCAGCGTAAAGAAGAGGACAAGGCCGACCACGAGTGACGGGTTACGCCGGAGATAGCGCATCACGGCGTCGAATCGTTCTCGTGTGCTGTTTTCCCGTACTGCTCGCACTCTGCGCACGCGGCGCTCCACAGCAGTCGCCATGTTAGCTTCTCCGGTAGGTGATCCGCGGGTCCAGCAGCGGATAGACGATGTCGAGGATAAAGGTCGCCAGGCCAATCGAGACGATGACGACGAAGACGATACCCTGGACCAGATAGTAGTCAGAGCCGCGGATGCCCTGATAGAGCACAGTACCGATACCCGGATAGCCAAAGATGACCTCCACCAAGACGGCGCCGCCCACGATGCCGCCGAGTGAGAGCGCCAGCGCCGTCACCTGGGGCAGCAGCGCGTTGCGGATGGCGTAGCGGGCGAAGATCGTTCTGTCGCGCAGACCCATGGCGTCGGCGTAGATCACATAATCCTCGCCTTGGGTCATCACCATCATGGCACGCATACCCATGGCCCAGAAGCCGAGGCCCACGAGCAGGATCGAGAGCGCCGGCAGCATGGAATGCCAGACGACATCTTTTGCGAAGCGCCACGTCATGGTGGGGATGGTGCCCGGCGTGTAGCCGCCAAACAGGGGAAATACGCCGAGGTAAAAGCCGAAAACGTAGACGAGGATCAGCCCCAGCAGGAAATAGGGAATGGCCGTCATCATGAGGATCGGCGGCATGATATAGCCCAGAAATTTTGGCGTGTTCGGCCATGCCATCAATGCGCCCAGGAAGTTTCCGATCAGGAAGGCCAATAACGTCGTGATGAGCAGCAGGCTTATTGTCCAGGGGAGGGCTTCGGCGATCATGTCCGCCACTCGACGCGGATAATTGACGATCGAGTAGTTGAAATCGAAACGCGCCATGTCGGACATGTAGGTCAGATATTGCTTCCACAGGGGTTGGTCAATGCCAAACTTGGCCTCGAACTCCGCGATCATATCTTCCAACCCGGCCTGGACAGAGCCACTGAGCGACGCTTGCGCGATCAGCTTTTCGCGCACCGGATTGACGCCGCCTAGCCGTGGGAGCAGAAAGTTGAAGGTCGCGGCGGCCCAAACGACGACTAAAAAAATGATGAAACGCCGGGCGATATAGGCGACACTCATCGCCGTCTCCTATCTGGACGGATTTCGACCAAGTGCGATTCAGCCAACAGAATGTCCGGACAAAGTGATTCCGGGAGAAATTGGTCTTCTGACGGGAGGCTTCCGTCTGAGAGCGCAGCGGCCCCCTCATGGGAGGACCGCTGCGCCAACTGTCCTACGCCTGAGCCGGCTTCACCCGGTGCAGCACCAGCGGGAAGGTGAGGTGCCACTGGGCCGAGTTGGTGTAGGGGTCGTTCTGATCGGGCATGCCTGTCCAGTATTCGGTCGTCCATGGCAGGCGATGGAAACCGTGCGTGAGCATAATATCCGGCAGTTCGGGCAGCCAGATCTCCATGGCGCGCACCCAGATGTCGATGAGTTTCTCGGTATCATCCGGGCGCGTCATAAAGGCCTCGTCAGCCAGTTTGTCGAACTCCGGATTGCTCCATTTCGAGAAGTTCACGGCATGGCCGCCGGGGATCGATTCCGAACTGCTCTGATAGAGCGCCAGGGTTTCCTGTGGCTCTCGGCAGCTTCCGCCATGGCCGAAGAGCACGCCGTTGTAGTCGCCCTGCGAGAATGGGTCAAACCAACCGGGCGGTTCGGAGTAGCTTGCTTCGATCCCCCCGCGTTTGAGATATTCGACGACGACCGGGCCTACGCTCGTGAAGTCGAAGAAGCTGTTGATGTCAAGCTTCACCTGCTGGCCGTTTTCATCCATCCACATACCGTCGGCGTTTTTGGTCCAGCCTTTGGCCGTGAGCAGTTCGTCTCCCTTGGCGGGGTTGTATTCCAGCGTGTTGTACTTTTCCAAGAGCGACTTGGTCGCTTCGAAGTAGGGCAGCAGCGGCGGATAGTCGGGCATCGGCAGCGGCGTCACCTTAGAAGCGCCAGACCAGGCCACCTCCACGATGGCATCGCGGTCGATGTAGTAGCTCAACGCCCAGCGTACGTTCTTGTCGCTCCATGGCTCACGGGAGTTGTTGACATATAGAGAATGCGGCCACCAGTCGACGTAGCCATAGGGCGGCTCGCTGCCGGTCCACGAGGTGGCTTTGGGATTGCCCTTGAGCACGGTCGGCCAACTGGAGGGCTGGATACCGGTGGTAAAGTCCACTTCGTTCTTGATAATGGACTGGACAAGTTGCTGCTCACCCTGATCGGGCAGCAGGATGAAGCGTTCGACTGCGGGCAGTTCGGCTACACCGGCCTCGGCGCCCCACCACTCGTCGGCGCGGTCGAGGATCTTCTGCTGTGGCGAGGAATGAACCACACGCCACGGGCTGGTCGTGACCGGCCAACCCTTCTCGATATCGAAGTGCGTAAAGGAGGCGACATCCTCGTTCTCGAAGATATGCTTCGGCATGATATAGAGGCCGATGTCGAAGTGGTAGGTCATCTGCCAGAAAAAGCGCGGGGACGGCGCCGACATCGTCACCTTAGTGGTCAGTTCGTCTACCGTTTCGGCGGGAACATCCATAAATCTGGCGAAGTTGCGGCCCCAGCGAATGGCGGCGTCAAGCTCGTCGCACTTGTTGAGCGTGAAGGTCACGTCGTCGGCGGTGAAAGGGACGCCATCACTCCATTTGATGTTGGGGCGGACCTTGATGATCAACTCGGTGAAATCGTCGTTGTACTCATAGCTCTCGGCCAGCCACATGATCTCTTCGTCTGCGAAGGCGCTGTAAAAGGCCAGAGGCTCGTACAGCAGGCCTACTGCAAATTGGTGGTTGGCGACGGGCACAAAGGGATTCCACTGGTCCCATTCCACGAACTTACCCTGTTGGCCGCCGCGCACCGCGATGAAGGTGCGATTGCGCGGGACGTCCTTGATTCCTTCTACAGCCGCGACCGCCCCTGCGGCAGCCTCCTCGGCCGCGCCAGGGGCTACCTGTACAGGCGCGGGCGTGCCACAACCCGCCAGCCAAGGGGCTGCCAAGGTTGCGAAGCCCGCGATTTCTGCATACTTGAGGAACTCTCGGCGCGTCACTTTGCCTTTAGCCATCGAACGTCTCCTCTTTGGGATAGATGTTGGGGAACCAAACGGCGGGCTAGATACTGCGCGAGAAGCCGCGGGCCTTGCGGTCCGCCGGACGAGGCACGAGTCAGCTCTGTACACCTCCTCTCTCCCTATGGCATCCCGCATACTCACAACTGGGATGTGATATAGGTGTTTTTGTTGTAGTCTGGGGTTCTGTCTCAGGCGTTGGCTGGTGTTACAAGCCATTGTAGTACCAGAAAAAGTGGGTTGTCAACCCGGGTTTTTGGGGCCTGCCGGCGTCTATCCCCAAGACCTGTATCCAAGGAGTGCGAGGCTATCGCATATAATGGGGCAAGCAGTCTACATCAGGCCCGTCAGCCCGGGGGGAACCTTTGATCGGGAGTTTTTTCGATAATCATCCAGGATATGAAAACAGGCAAGGAGTAAGATGATGGGAGACCGTGTGCGCGTCGGGATGATCGGTACGAGTTGGTATGCCGATTCGCTGCATCTGCCCAGTTTGACCAGCCACCCGCAGGCCGAGGTGACGGCGATCTGCGGGCGCAACGCCGATCGCGCCCAAGAGATGGCCGCCAAGTTCGGCATCCCCCAGGTCTATACCGACTATCGGGCGATGCTCGAATCAGGGCAGATCGACGCCGTGGTGATCGCCGCGCCCGACGACCTGCATTATCCGATGGCGATGGCGGCGCTGGAGGCAGGGCTGCATGTGGTCTGCGAGAAGCCGCTGGCGCTGGACTTGGCGCAGGCGCGCGCCATGGCGCTGCGCGCCGACGCCGCCGGGGTCAAGCATATGGTCTTTTTCACGCTGCGCTGGTTCCAGCATCTGCGCTATCTCAAAGAACTGGTGGAGGGCGGCTATGTGGGGCAGCCGACCTATTTACAGCTTGCCTATATCGCGGGCGGGGCGCGGGCGGGCAATTACCGCTGGCGCTATGACGGCGACCGCGCCAACGGCATCTTGGGCGATCTGGGGTCGCATCTGATCGACCTGGCGCGCTGGGTCAACGGCGATATTGTGCGCGTGGCGGCGCATCTGGCGAACTTTGTGCCGCGCACACATGAGGATGGCCGCGCCGTGACGCCGTCCAATGACAGCGCGGCGCTGCTGTTGGAATATGCCAACGGCAGCCAGGGGGTGATCCAGGCGACCGGCGTGGCGCAGACCGGCGGGCGCGGGCTGGAACAGCAGGTGCGGCTTTACGGCTTGGACGGCACGCTGGAGGTCGATTTTCGGTTCGGCAACTTTGGCGGCGCGCCGCCCACGATGACGGTGCGCGGGGCGCGCGCCGGGGCAAACACATTTGACGATCTGCCGATCCCGGCGCGTATTTGGGGCGCTGTCCATCCCGACGACCCCAACGCGGTCTTTAACCTCATGCCCGCGGGCGACCGCTATTTTATCGACTGTATCCTGCATGACCGGCGTGTGACACCCGATTTTTGGGAAGGGGTGGCGGTGCAGGCGGTGATCGACGCGGCCAAGGAGTCGCAGCGCAGCGGGCGGTGGGTGGAGGTCGCGCCGCCGCGTGGCTAGAGACATGGCGCGCCACAACTCGGCGGGTTGGTATACGATGGGCGTGCTGGCTGCAACGCTGGCGGGCGCGGGGCTGCGCTTTGTGGCGCTGCCGGCCAAAAGCGTCTGGCTGGACGAAGCCTTCAGCGTGTGGATGGCGCAGCACCCGCCCGCCGAGTTATGGGCGTGGCTGGTGCGGATCGACCACCATCCGCCGCTCTATTATCTGCTGCTGCACGGCTGGCTGGGGCGGTTTGGCGACGGGCCGGGCGCGATCCGCGCCCTCTCGGCGCTGTGCAGTACGGCGGCGATCCCACTTCTGGCCGGGGCCGGCCGGGCGCTGGGCGGGCGGCAGGTGGGGCTGGCGGCGGCGTGGATGCTGGCGCTTTCGCCCTGGCAGGTGCGCTATGCCCAAGAGGCGCGCATGTATGGGCTGCTGACGCTGGCCGTGGCGGCGGTGTTCTATGCGGCGGCGCGCCTCTTGACCCAGCCAGCTTCCCGGAAACTCGAACTCCCGCTGTGGCTGCTGCTGGTCGCGGGCCAGGCCGCGGCCATGCTGACGCACAATACCACGGCGGTGCTGCTGCCGCTGGCGCTCAACGCCGGTGTGGCCGGGGCGTGGGGCTGGGCGCGCCGGCATCCGTCAAGTCTGCCGGGGATCACAAGCCAATATTTTGTGGGACGCTGGGCCGCGGCGCAGATCGGCGCGCTGCTGCTGTGGGCGGGGGTGTGGCTGCCGGGGTTCTGGCGGCAGGCACAGGTGGTCGATGCCAGATTCTGGCTGCAACCGCCGGCGTGGGTCAACCTGGCCGAATATGGTCAGATGCTGACCGCCGGGTTTCTGCCGGCGGGGAGTCTGTTGGGGTGGGCGGCGCCGGCGCTGGTGATGGGGCTGGCGGCGGGTGGGGTCTACGCCTGGCGCAGTGCGCCGGGCAAGCTGTGGTTCGTGCCGGCGCTGTGGTTGACCCCGCCGCTGATTGAACTGGCGGTGAGCGTGCGCCGCCCGCTCTTTCATCTACCCAGCCTGATCTGGACTGCGCTTCCGTTTACGCTGCTGGCCGCGGCGGGGTGGGCGCATCTGGCGCGGCGGCGTGCGTTTGCCACAGCCACGGCGGCGCTGCTCTTGTTTGGCTGGGGGCTGGGGCTGCGCGGCTATTTCGTGGATTTTGACAAGGAGCGCTGGGACCTGGCCGCGGCGCATGTGGCTGCCGCGGCCAGGCCGGGCGATCTGGTGCTGTTCAACGCGAGTTGGGTGCAGCTTCCGTTTGAATACTATCTGCGCGATCGTGATCTGCCCTTGGAACTGCGCGGTGCGCCGGTAGACCTCTTTGGCCGCGGCGAACTGGAGCCGGTGATGACCGCCGCCGATCTGCCGGCATTGGCGAGCCGCGTGCAAGGCCGCGACCAGGTGTGGCTGGTCTATTCGCACAACTGGTACACTGATCCCGACAATCTGATCCCTGCCGAGCTAGCGCGCCATTTTGCTTCGGTTGAGACCTTCCACCTGCCGCAGATCGAGGTGCGCCGCTATACGCGTCCGCGGCCTGCGTTCCCTTGAGCCGCGCTACCCCAGGATGGTCTTCACCCGCTCTGCCACGGCGCGGCCCAGCTTGGCGTGCTCGCCGGCCTCAAAGTGGATGCCGTCTAGATCGCTGGAGACGATGACCGTGCCGGTGTCGAAGAAGTGACAGCCCTTTTCCTGGGCGACGCGGGCATATTGGGCGGCGAATTTGAGCGCTTTGGCGGGCGCGCCCTCGAACATATCGGCAAAGCCAGTGAGCGTGGCGAGCGGCGGCGGGGCCAACAGCAAAATCTGCGGCGCGCCGCCATCGGAACCGGCGGCGCTCTTTTGCACCATGTCGACCAGCACCCCTGCGCCGTTGGCAATGTCGTAGGCGGGGACCGAGAAGCGCAGTTTGAGGTCATTTGTGCCCAGCATGATGATCGCCAGGTCCAGCGGGCGGTGTGTCTCCAGGCAGGGGATCAACTGTTCTTTGCCGTTTTTATAGCCCTCGATGGGGTCATCCCAGACCGTGGTGCGCCCGTTCAGCCCTTCTTCGATGACCCAATAGTCCGGGCCGAGGGCGCGGCGCATCACACCCGGCCAGCGCACATCGAGCGCAAAGCGGGTGGGGCCGGCCGGGTCCGCGCCCCAGGTGTTGGAATCGCCGTAGCAGAGGACGGTTTTCATTGGGAATCCCTTGTGGATGCTGGATAGTTGGATTAGAGCTGCCGCGGGTCAGCGCACCTGGGTGTAGAGATAGGGGCGCTGGCCCCAGGGCATGCCGCGGCCACGCCCGATTACCATCAATTCATACCAGTCGTCGCGTTTGAGGGTGAGCTCGGCGGCAGCGGCGGCCTCGACGATGTGGTCGGGGTTGGCCGTGCCGACCAGGGGGATCACGCCGCCGGGCAACTGCATCAGCCAGGCCAGCGCCAGTTGGCTTGCGCTTACGCCGTAGGCTTGCGCCATTGCCTGAAGCTGGCTCACCGCGCCCACTTCGCGCTGCTGCTGCCAGTCGTCGTGTGCGCCGCTGCTTTTGCCCGCCAGCACGGCTTTGTGCAGCGGACTCCAGCAGAGCAGGCTCATGCGTTTTTCTAGGCAGACCGCGGCCAACCCGGTCTCCAGCGGTTCCAGGTGCAGCAGGCTGAACTGCGTTTGCAGCGATTCAAGCCGGATATAGGCGGAGAGGGCGCGGATCTCGTCTACGGTGTGATTGCTGACGCCGGCGTGGCGAATTTTGCCCTCGGCCTGCAGATCCTCCAGGGCGCGGGTAGTCTCTTCGGGGTGGGTCAGATAGTCAATGCGGTGCGGCTGATAGAGGTCTAGGTAGTCGGTACCGAGCCGGCGCAGCGACGCTTCGCAGCTTGCTTTGATGTAGCGCGGCGAGAGGTCATAGGCCTTGTAGTCGTAGTTCCGGTCCATGCCCTGAAAGACGATGCCGCACTTGGAGGCGATCACCACCTGGCCGCGGGCGATGCTGCCGGCGGCCAGCGCTTCACCTAGGATCTGTTCCGACTCGCCGCGGCCATAGACGTCGGCGGTATCGAAGAAGTTGATACCCAGGGCAAAGGCGCGCTGGACGGCGGCGATGCCTGCGTCGCGACGGGCTGTGGTCAGGCTCATGCAGCCAAAAGCCAGGGCCGAAACCTGGATACCGGTGGTTCCCAGTTGAACGGTTCGCACGAAGATGCGTCCTTTCCGTGGCCGGCGCAGATCAGGTTGCGCCGGAGGGTGGGCCGGCCCGGTTTGGAGCCAGGCGCGCCGTCAGCCGGGGTCATGCGAACCCCTACGCTGTTCTAAACAGTTTCGCCCCATGGGCCGGCTTCGGGTAGAATAGGGGCATTGTACCCTATTTCCCGGCGCTCGACCAGCGCCGGCCAGCGTCCTAGCTCTGGGATCATAGCCCCATGTCCGCACCCAATGCCCACTCATCCGCGCCTGTGTCGGAGATGCCCATTGTGGCGCCGCCGCCGGAGGCAGAGCAGATCGCGCAGTTGTTCGACCGTCTGCGCCGCATCGACGGCGTCGATATGCGCCAGGCGCGCGTGGTGCGCGCGCCGCTGCGCATTTCGCCGCTGGGCGCGCATATCGACCATCAACTCGGCATCGTCACCGGCATGACGATTGACCGCGCTATTTTGCTCGCCTTTGTGCCCGCGGCGGATGGCCGGGTGCGGATGGAGAGCCTGAACTTCGCCGAGCCTGCCTCGTTCGACCTGGCCGATATTCCGCCTGCGACCAAAGGCGATTGGGCGAACTATGTGCGCGGGGCGGCGCTGGCGCTGCAGCAGCGCCATGCGCTGCGCCAGGGGCTGACCGGGGTGGTGGGCGGCAGCATGCCGATCGGCGGGTTAAGTTCGTCGGCAGCGGTAACCATTGCCTATCTGCTGGCGCTGGAGGCGATCCATGACCTGGCCGTCGACGCGTATGAAAATGTCGAGCTGTGCCGCTTTAGCGAGAACCGCTACGTCGGGCTGAACAACGGCATCTTGGACCAGTCGGTCATTTTGCACAGCGCGCAGCAGCATCTGACGCGCATCGACTGCCGGTCGGTCGAGGTCGAGCGCGTGCCGGTCGGGCTGGACGCCGACAGCCTGCGCCGGCGCTTTGAGATTTTGGCGGTCTATTCGGGGGTGAGCCAGGGGCTGGTCGGCACTGACTATAACAACCGGGTGGCGCAGTGCCGCAGCGCGGCGGAGCAGATGTTGGCACAGGCGGGGCTGCCGATCCCCGCCGACCCGCGGCTGCGCCATGTGCCGGAGGAGGTCCATGTGGCCTATGGCGCGCAGTTGGATGCGCCGCTGCAGCGCCGGGCGCGCCATTTCTTTGGCGAGATGGGGCGCGTGCGCGCCGGGCTGGAGGCGTGGCAGGCGGGCGACTTGGTGCGCTTTGGCGAACTGGTGACCGCGTCGGGCGAAAGCTCGATCCGCTGGTATGAGAGCGGCAGCCCGCAGTTGATCACGCTCTATGAGACCTTGGCGCAGACGCCGGGCGTCTATGGGACGCGCTTTAGCGGCGCGGGGTTCCGCGGCAACTGCATTGCCTTGATCGACCCGGCCTACCGGGAGAGCATCGCCGCGGCGGTGCATGCCGTCTATCCCAAGGCGCACCCGCAGGAAGCCGCGGCCTACAGCATTCATTTCTGCCGACCAGATGGCCGTGCCGAGTTGATTCCGGCAACCGCCTCTGCGATGCCGCCGCGCTAACCGCTAGAGAGGACGGCACAGTGCAGGCGATCATTTTGGCCGCGGGCAAGGGGACGCGGCTGCAGCCGTTGACCTTGACGCGCACCAAGGCGATGGTTCCGGTGGTGGGTAAACCGCTGGTGCAGCGTGTGCTGGAGACCATCCTACCCAGCGGCGTGCGTGAGGTGATCTTGGTGGTCAGCCCCGACGACATGGCGATCCGCGCCCACTTTGCGCAGCCTGCGCGTCTGGGCGTGCCGGTGCGGTTTGTAGAACAGCCGGAACGGTTGGGGATGGCGAAGGCGCTGGCGCTGGCCGCGCCCTATATCGACGGGCCGTTTGTGCTCTCGGCCTGCGATAATTTGACCACCGCGGCCCATATCGCCGGTTTGGTCGGCGCGCAGCGCTGGCGCCGGGCCGCCGCCACGTTGAGCTTGATGCCGGTGGAGCCGGCGCAGGTGAGCAAGACCGGCGTGGTCGTGTGGGATGGGCAGGCGGTGCAGCGCATTGTGGAAAAACCGCGCCCTGAAGAGGCCCCTTCGACCATTTCCAGCCTGCCGCTCTATGTGTTCTCCCCTGATATTCTGGACGACCTGCCGCATGTACAGCCGTCGCCGCGCGGCGAATATGAACTGCAGGATGCGATTCAGCGGCTGATCGACCGCGGCGGGCGGGTGACGGGTGTCTTACTTGACCGGCGCGAGCAGGTGACCAACGCCGCCGATCTGTTGGCGCTCAATCTGCACTTTTTGGACGCGATGCCGGAGCCGTGCGCCGTGGAGCCGGGCGCGCAGCTCGCGGCCGATGTCACACTGCACCCGCCGGTACGGATCGATGCGGGTGCGCAGGTGGGCCGGGGCGCGCGGGTCGGCCCGGGCGTCTATGTGGAGGCGGGCAGCCGGATCGGGGCGGAGGCGCAGATCCGCCAAGCGTTGGTGCTGCGCGGGGCCGTGGTCGCGGATGGGGCGGTGATCCAGGGCCAGGTTGTAAGCTGATTTCATATACACCAAACACAAGGGAGAAACATGGCTATACGGGTACTTTTGACCGGCGCGGGAGGCCGGATCGGCGGCGCGTTTCGGGCGTATGTGGGGGATCGCTACAGCCTGCGCTTGGTAGACCGGCAGGCTGACAAGGTGTATGCCAACGGCTCGCAGGAACTGATCGAGGCGGATGTTGCCGATTTGGAGACATGCCGCCGGTTGTGCGAGGGGATCGACACGGTGGTTCACTTGGCCGCGGACCCGTCGCCGCGCGCCGATTTCTACGGATCGCTGCTCGACAACAACGTGAAGGCGGTCTATAACATCTTTCGCGCCGCCAAGGATGCAGGCTGTCGCCGCGTGATTTTTGCCAGCAGCATCCAGGTGATCGAAGGTTATCCGCTGGACGTGCAGGCGCGGCCTGAGATGCCGATCAAGCCGATGAACATGTATGCGGTGTGCAAGGCATTTGGCGAGGCAACGGCGCACTATTTCGCCTATGCCGAGGGGCTATCCTGCATCGCCGTGCGGGTGGGCGGGTATGAAGGCAACCATGCTGAGTTTCCGGGCCGCGATGGCCGGGCCTTGAGCGCCTTTGTCAGCAAGCGCGATCTGAGTCATCTCCTGGTGCAGTGCATCGAAGCGGAAGAGGTGCAGTTTGCGATCGTGCAGGCGGTGTCGGATAACCGCTTTAAGCGCATGGACATCACTTCGACGCGCGCTACGGTGGGCTATCAGCCGCAGGACGACGCCTTCCGTCTCTTCAATGTAGGCATCACCGATAGAGAGCGTTGGGATCAAGAATTCAACCGGGGAGAAGGGAGCAGCAGATGAGCAACGGCAAGCCGGTGCGCTTTGCGACGGTTAGCGTGAATCACGGCCACATCTATGGACAGACCAACCTCCTGCTCAACGCGGGGGCGGAGTTGGTCTCCTACTATGCTGCCGAACCGGAGTTGGCCGCCGAGTATGGCGGGCGCTTTCCGCAGGCGCGGCAGGCGCGCAGCGAGGCGGAGATCCTGGAAGACCCCTCGATTGACCTGGTGATCAGCGCCGGGGTTCCGGTCGACCGTGCGCCGCTGGGTATCCGTGTGATGCGCCACGGCAAGGACTACATGAGCGACAAACCCGGTTTTACGACCCTGGCACAGTTGGACGAAGCGCGCCGTGCGCAGGCCGAAACGGGGCGCATCTATTCGATTGACTACAGTGAGCGTTTTGAGAATCGGGCGACGACCAAGGCGCTGGAGTTGGTGCGCCAGGGCGCGATTGGCGCGGTGGTACATACGGTGGGGTTGGGGCCGCATCTGCGCCGCTTTCACACGCGCGCCCCGTGGTTTTTTGAGCGTGAGAAGTTCGGCGGCATCCTGACCGATATCGGCTCGCACCAGTTTGACCAGTTCCTGAGCTTCGCAGGGGCGACCCAGGCCGAGATCGTGGCGGCGCAGGTCGCCAACTATCATCACCCACAGTATCCGGAGTTTGAGGACTTTGGCGATGTGATGGTGCGTACCGGCAACGCCAGCGGCTATATTCGCGTCGATTGGTTTACGCCCAACGGCCTGGACACCTGGGGCGATACGCGGCTGACGGTGGTCGGGTCGGAGGGGTATATTGAGGTGCGCAAGAATATCGACATCGCAGGGCGGCCCGGTTCGGATCATCTTTTCTTGGTGGATCAACAAAGCACGCGCTATATTGATTGCAGCCAGACACCGCTCCCCTACGGCACGCAGCTTGTCTATGATATTCAACACCGCACGGAGACGGCCATGACGCAGGCGCATTGCTTCCTGGCTTCGGAGCTTGCCTTGAAGGCACAGGCGCAGGCCACACGGCTGGGCCATCTGCAAGCTTAATTCGGCGGCTGATTTTGACCGGTTTGCACAGCAAAGGAGAAACCAATGACCATTTCCACGCCGGCGCTGCTGGAGGCGCTGAACAATGTTACGGCGATTCCGATCCTTCCCTTTCGCCAGGGGCGGATCGATTATGACGCGCACGCCATGAATGTGGCGTATCTGATGCGCAGCAACTCGCTTGACGACGGGCGGCCGCGCGTGGTTTCAGTCGCGGGCACCAGCCTGATCCATCATATCGAGCCGGAGGAGCAGACGCAGCTTTTCGACGTGACCGGGCAGGCGATGGGCGGCGAGGGCGTGCTGATGTCGGCGATTGTGCCCAACCCGATCCGCACGGCGGGCAAGCTGGTGGAGGAGCAGTCCAGGCTGCGCCGCCCGCCGGATGTCTATCTGTTGATGCCGCTGGCCGGGACCTTTAGCCCGGAGGGGGTGTACGACTATTTCATGCAGTTTGGCGAACGCTACGGCGGCGAGTTTGGGGCGCGCTTCCTCTACTATCACCGGCAGGGCCGCGACCTGGAGGCTGTGATCCGGCTGCTCAACGATTCGCCCCATTTTGTGGGGGTGAAGGTGGGAACCAGCGAAGACGATGTCAAGCCGATGATCGAGGGGGTAGGCGACCAGGCGATGGTGATCTGGGGCATTGGCGACCGCAGCACGCGCGCTGCCGAGCAGGGGGCCAAGGGCCATACCTCTGGGATCGCGGTGCTCTATGCCAAGGCGAGCGATGCGATCAACAACGCCCAGCGCCGAGGGGACTATGCCGCGGCGCGCGCCGTGGAGGAGGAGATCGGCGGGCTGGAGGAGATCCGCTTTCGCAACGGGCGCGCCTACAACTATTCGGCGGTGGTGGAGGCGATGCAGCAGAGCGGTTTTGACGACATCGACGCCGGCGACGGCTCCGGCCCATTCAACCCGCCCGTGCCGCCGCAGGTCGCCGCGCAGGTGGGTCGGGCCATCGCCGGGCTGGAGAAATATCACTGAGCATGAAGATCGACAGCGTTGATTTTTTCTACCTCTCGATGCCGGAGATCCTCGACATCGGCGACGGCAGCCAGGACGCGCTGCTGGTGCGGGTGAGCGCGGGCGGGGAAGTGGGCTGGGGTGAATGCGAGGCCGCGCCGCTGGTGTCAATCGCCGGTCTGGTCTGCCCGATGTCCCACAGCGCGTGCAAGCCGGTGCAGAGGTCGGTGCTGGGGCAGCGCATCGACGGCGTGGCGGATATTCGTCGCATCGGCGACTTGGTGCGCGCCGAGAGCCTGGACTTGCTTCAGGCGGATCATACCCTGTCGGGGATTGATATGGCGCTGTGGGATCTGCTCGGCAAGCGGCTGGATGCGCCGGTCTATGCGCTGTTGGGCTATGATCGCACCTATCCTAAACTGCCCTATGCGTCGATGCTCTTTGGCGACGCGCCGCAGGAAACCTTGGCGAAGGGTCGGGCGGCGCGCGAGCAGGGCTTCCGCGCCGCCAAGTTCGGCTGGGGGCCGATCGGGTTGAGCAGTGTGCAGGACGACGCCGACCAGTTTATGGCGGCGCGCGAAGGTCTGGGCGAGGACGGCATCCTGCTGATCGACGCGGGGACGGTGTGGAAGGATGATCTGGAGGCCGCGGCGGCGCGGCTGCCCGCGCTGCAAGCCTGCCGCGCAACCTGGTTGGAGGAGCCGTTTGTCTCCGGCGCGCTCGACGAATATCGCCGGCTGGCGGCGCTGGCCGGGGAGGTGCGGCTGGCAGGCGGGGAGGGCAGCCACAACTTTTACATGGCGCGCCACATGATCGACTATGCAGGCATCGGCTATGTGCAGATCGACGCCGGGCGCATCGGCGGGATCACGGTCGCCAAGGATGTGGCGGACTATGCCGCGGCGCAGGGGGTCACCTATGTAAACCACACGTTTACGTCGCACCTGGCGTTGAGCGCATCGCTGCAGCCCTATGCGGGGATCGAGGCGGATTTCATCTCCGAATATCCGGTAGAGCCAAAGGCGCTGGCCTTGGCGATTACCCAAGATCATATCGAACGTGATGCCGAGGGCATGATCCGCGCGCCGGAGCGCCCCGGCCTGGGTCTGACGGTGGACACGGCGGGGTTGCAGCCCTATCTGGTGGATGCGGAGATACGCGTGGGGGGGCAGGTGTTGTACCGCACGCCGGTGTTGTGAGCCAAAATCAGCGAAATATGAAGATTCGCTATTTTGCCGATACCGACACGATGTACATCGAGTTCAGTGAACGCCCCTCGGCCGAAACGCGGGAGATCAACGAGAATATATTGCTCGATCTGGACGCCGATGGCGTGCTGGTGGCGATCACCGCCGAACACGCAGCGGGTGCGACCGATCTGTCCGAAGTCTCGTTACAGCAGATCGCCGGCCAGCCGGCGTCATCGTAACAATTGATAGATTTTTCATAACGACTGCTGAAGGGAAGCTGCATGGCGACGCAGACGATGGGGATGAGCGATGCGCTGCACCAGTATTTGTTGAGCGTGACGCTGCGCGAACCGGCGGTGGCGACCGAACTGCGGGCCGAGACGGCCAAGCTGAAGGAACGCGAGTGCCAGATGCCGCCGGAACAGGGCCAGTTGATGGATATGTTGGTCAAGCTGGTGGGAGCCAGGCGCGCCATCGAGGTTGGCGTCTTCACGGGCTACAGCGCCTTGACGGTGGCGCTGGCGCTGCCGGAGGACGGGCAGTTGATCGCCTGCGACGTTAACGACGAATGGACGGCGATGGCGCGCCGCTTTTGGCAGAAGGCGGGCGTGGCGCACAAGATCGATCTGCGCTTGGCCCCGGCGCTGGAGACGCTGGCCGATTTGGCGGCGGAGCCGGCCAACCTCAACAGTTTCGACTTCGCCTTTATCGACGCGGACAAGCCGAACTATCCGCATTACTATGAGTATTGCCTGAAGTTGGTGCGGCCCGGCGGGCTGATCACGATTGACAATACGCTGTGGAACGGCGAATTGATCAACCCCAACCGCCAGGATGTGAGCACACAGGTGATCCGCAAGCTGAACCAGGATTTATATGAGGATGCGCGCATCGACCTCAGCCTGCTGCCGATCGGCGACGGGCTGACGGTAGCGCGCAAACGGTGAGCCT
>JADLFO010000282.1 GCA_020845455.1 Caldilineaceae bacterium | reverse complement strand
TCGAACGCGTCAATCCGGCGCAAAGAAGTCCTGGATGGTCAGCAGCAGCCCCACCGCGCAGACGGCGGCCACTGTGTAATACATGATCGCGATATCGGGGGCGGTGAAGGCGGGCGCTGCCAACCCATTACTCGACTGTTTCGCCGTCATACGAAGAATCGGATATTGGCTGCCCAGGATAACTGCTCTGATCTGGGGCCGCGACCCCTGCCGCGGTATGCAGAATGAGGCGGAATACTTCTTCGAGTGAGAAGACTGTGACCACGCTGCCGCTCTGGATGTACTCGACCTCGCCGCGCCATGCGGCCTCGCTCGCCTCCGGCGCATGCCACAGCCGCACCAAAAATGAACGGTAAGACGGGTCATCTATCATAGGGGGCGCGTCCGCTGGCGCACGGTATCGAGATCGTGCGGTTGGATGGGGTGGCTAGAGGATTGATGGGCATCGTCTCCCTCCATCGTTGATAGATCCGCCATTTGGGCGGCTTCACACATTGGAGGGAGTCTAACAGGGGGCTGTCTACAAATTGCCTACACGCTGTCTACATGCGCAGCGCCTCGGCAACCGCCTGGTCGGCGCTGAGGGCAGCGCCTGCCGCGTAGGCAGCATCAAAGGCAGCGCTGCCGATGACAGCGCGCGCGAGGGTTTGATAGCGGGTGTGTTCGGCGCGATCGGTGGGCCAGACGGGCGCGCGCTCCACGGTGTAGAGCGCGCCGGCTGCGCCCCAGAGACGCGCGGCGCGCGTTGCGCCGTCCACGGTTTGTGCATAGGCGTGCAGGCAAGCCAGTCCGGCAATCGGTTCCGCCACGCCCCGATTCTGGCCAATGGCGCGGAAGCCCATCAGGCTCTCGACAAAGTAACTGCGTGCGCGTGCCGTATCGCCGGCATGCAGCGCGAGAAAGCCGAGGTTGTGCAGGAGGCGCGGGATTTCGTTCTTGGCATCCAGGTCCCGGTTGATACGCAGACTTGCTTCATAGTGGCGTGCCGCCGCGGCGTCATCGCCCATCAGGCGCGCCGCTTCGCCCAGGTTGTTGAGCACGTTTGCCTCGGCGATGCGGTCCTTCATGGCGCGCGACGCCGTAAGCGCCTCGCCGAGCGACTGGCGCGCGGCCTCTACGTCGCCGGTGGCCAGCGCGATCGTCCCCAAGTCAATCAACACCTGAGTCAGGAACCTGATATCGCCTACTGCGCGCAGACGATCCCCCGCCTGGCGCAAGTACGCTTGCGCCGCCGTTACATTGCTATATTGGTGAAGATGCATACGTCCGGTGTTGAACGCCCACATGGCGTTGGTCCACGGCTCATTCAAGACCTCGACCAGGGCATTGTATTCGGCAATCGTAGGGTCGGCTGCGGCGAAGTCACCCTGCCACACCGTGGTGACGACCAGAAACATCAGGGCGTCATGCAAGAGGAACTGCGCCGCGCGCCCATCTATGGCCCGGCACAGGGCAATGGCAGTCTCAAGCCGGGACCGTGCAGCGGAAAGGTCGCCTTGAAACGCCGCCAGTTGGCCCGCGGCATAGCGTGCGCGCGCGATGAGCATTTGCGCTGCCGGTTCGCCGGTCAGCCGGCCGGCTTCCGCTAGAGCCAGCGCCTGTTCGAGCCAGCTTCGCCCCTCTGTCAAATGGCCGCGCGCAAACCAGAACCAATGCAGCGCGCCCCCCAGACGCAAGGCCCCCACCGCATCGCCGCCGTCGAGCAGCCGGGCCAGCGCGACCCGCAGGTTGGCGTGTTCCTCGTCCAACCGGTCGAACCAGGCGATCTGCTCTGGCCCATGCAGCGCGGGGGCCGCAGCCTCGGCGAGCGCGAGATAGTATTGGGCGTGCGCCCGCTGAACTCTCTCGGCCTCGCCGCGTTCGGTGAGCTGCTCTACGGCAAACTCGCGGATCGTCTCTAGCATGGTGAAGCGCGGTTCACCGTCGACGCCGCTCACACGCTGCACCAAATGTTTGTCGAGCAGGGCCTGAAGCCCGTCGAGCGTGGTTGCCGACAACGGCCCGACCGCATCACATATCGCTTCGGCAGCTTCGAGGTCCCAACCGCCCGCAAAGACTGCCAACCGCCCAAACAGCAGTTGTTCGCTCAGGTCGAGCAGACGGTAGCTCCAGTCGATCGTGGCGCGCAGCGTGCGCTGGCGCTCCGGCATGTCAAGCGGGCCATCGTTCAGGATCGCCAGCCGCCGGTTGAGCCGCGCCAGCAGCATGCGCGGGGAAAGCAGCGCCGCGCGCGCCGCCGCCAACTCAATCGCCAGCGGCAGCCCGTCCAGGCGGGCGCAGATCGCGGCGATGTCACGGCTGTTCGCCTCGGTCAGATGAAACCGCGGCAAGCGCGCCTGGACGCGCGCAAGGTACAGCGCTACCGATTCGACTTGGGAGAGCGCGTCCGGCGATAGCAACTGCGCCGGGTCGGCGAGCGCCAGCGGCGGGACAGGGTAGCTGTGCTCACCGGCGATATGAAGAAGGGCGCGGCTGGTAGCGAGAATAGACAGGCGTGGCGCTGCCGCCAGCAGCGCGGCGATCCCCACCGCAGCCGCAAGCACATGCTCACAGTTGTCGAGCACAAGCAGCAATTCGCGGTGACGCAAGGCATCCTGTAGGCGAACCAGCGGCGGGCGATCACCCTGGTCAGGCAGTCCAAGGGCTTCCATGATGGCGCGTACCACATGCGCCGGGTCACGCAGTGGAGCCAGCGAAATAAAGGCCGCGCCGTCCGCAAAATCGTTGGCAACGCGCAGCGCGATCTCGACGGCAAGCCGTGTCTTGCCTGCTCCGCCCGGACCGGTCAATGTGAGCAGCCGCACATCGTCGCGCCGTAGAAGCGCCGTCACCTCGGCAAGCTCCGGGCCGCGCCCGATCAGCGAGTTCATGGGGATTGGGATACCGGCAGCAGGCTGCTGCGGGGCTAGCTCAGATGGTGTGGCGGAAATGGACGCCGGCACAGGCGGTGGGCGATGCGTCAAAGGGAGCGCCGCTCCGTCACGCGCCATCTCAAAAGCAGCACGCGTCTCCGGCAGGGGCGAGACCCCTAACTCGCGCTCCAGCACAATGGCGCAGCGCTCAAACTGGTGCAGCGCCGCGCTGCGCTCCCCGGCGGCGGCATAGAGCATGATCAGCCGGCGGTGAATCTCTTCGGCAAGTTCATCCATCTGAAGATAATGCTGGGCGCAAGCAACGGCCGCGGCATAGTCCTGCGCCGCGGTATGCGCCTCGATCAGCACGGCCAGAATATCCAGCGTGCGCCGTTCCCAAATGCGGCGCTCCCGCTCCATCCATGTCTCAAACTCTGGACGATCGGGAAGTGAAAATCCATCCAGAAAAGGGCCGCGATAAAGCGCCACGGCCTGTGCCAGCGCCGAACGGCGGGCTTGCAGGTCGGCGGTACTGGTCAGCGCGGTAAATACCGACGTGTCACACCAGATTTGCCCATGATCCAAGCTAACGTTCTCGTCGTCGGCAAGGAGCATCGAGGGCCGAGGCAAGGAACGCCGCAACAGTACCAACAGGCGGGTCAGATTGCGACGGGAAGTCGTATCCGGCACATCGGGCCAGAAGTAGAAGCAGAGTTGTGCGCGCGGCGCCGGCTGGGGGTCAGCCGCCAGACAGTAGAGCAGGGCACGGGTCTGGCGGCGGAGCAGAGACAGTGGCTCACCGGCCCAGGTGATCGTGGGCACGCCGAGCAGTGCGATACGAAGCGTGGCCGATGGAGGGGAAACTGGAAGATCGGAAGGCGTGGCATGAATCATGGCTTCGCCATTTTACAGGCCGGTTGCGCTGCGCGCAACGATTTTGGTTGCTGCGGCAGGGGGTGCGCTACCCCGCGTTCGCCTTGCTCGCCACCAGGATCAGATGCTCGCTCTGGCTGTCGTAGGGGCCGCCGTCGAAATCGCCCCAGACCGCTTCCACGGCTAACCCGGCGGCAGCCAGCATCAACTCGGCCTCGTTGCGCCACAAATAGCGCAGTGTGAAGGGGCAGAGCGTGCGCCGCGTCGAGCCGTCGGGTGCAGTCTCCTCATAGATAAACAACGTTTCCTGAAACTGCGCCGCCAGATCGAGCGTGCGTACACTCCACTTGACCACCTGCGCCCCGTCTGCCGTCTCCCATTGGTCGGCCAGTTCCATCAGCCCATGGACTTCGATCAAGCGTGCGATGTCCGGGTGAAACAGGTCCACCAGCAGCAGCCCGCCGCGGCGCAGATGGCGTGCAGCCTGGGCCAAGGCGGCCAATTGCGCGCCCGGCGTGGAGAGGTGCATCAGCGTGTTGCTGGTGAAAAAGGCAAAGCCAAAATCGCGGCGGGGCAGGGCAAAGCGCCGCAAATCGCCCTCCACCAACGTCACCCGGTCGAGCAGGTTGGCTTGAGCTAGCTTGCGCCGCGCCACCGCCAGCAGCGCCGGGCTGATGTCCACGCCGGTAAGCGTATGTCCTGCCTGGGCCAACGGCAGCAGCAGCCGCCCGGTGCCGCAGCCCAGTTCCAGCACGGGGCCGCCGGTCTCCTCGGCCAAGGCCAAGAGCGCGTCCACATCGTCGGCATAATGCCGGTAGTCGTCGTCATAATAGCGGGCGAAGCGGTCAAAGACGGCGGCGCTGTCGCCCTCCTGCGCCGGGCCTGCGCCCATGGATACGTCTTGGGGCGTGAGATCGGGTTGCATGGCCCCATCATAGCCCGCCGCCCTGCTTTGCACAAAGCGGATTTTGACGAAATGGACAGATGAGCTATACTAGGGTTATTCAGATAGCCGACCACACGCTCAGCATCATCCACGCTGTCACGCCGACTGTTGGAAAGATGGTGATTTGGGCGTGAGGTCGGCCATTGCTTTAGCTTGTCAACCCACCCTCCTTGCGTATAGGTTTGGGGGCGCCGCCGATGCCGGCGGTGATTTTTCATGGAGAGAACTTGGTATGGCAAACAATCAACCGGTCTACCTCACCGCCGACGGCCTCAAAAAGGTCCAAGAGGAATACGAATATCTCACCGGCACGCGACGCAAGGAAGTCGCCCAGATGATCGCCGAAGCCAAGGCGGAGGGTGACATCAGCGAGAATGCCGGCTATGATGAGGCCAAGACCACCCAGGGCTTCTTGGAAGGCCGTATCCGCGAGCTGGAGAACATCATCAAGAACGCCCAGGTCATCGAAGACCATGTCCACCCCACCGATGTCGTGACCCTGGGCCGCACGGTCGTCGTGCGCGAGGAGGGCACTGATTTTGAGGAAACCTACACCATTGTCGGTGCGGTGGAGGCCGACCCATCCAACGGGCGGGTGAGCAATGAAAGCCCCATGGGGCAAGCACTGCTCGAAAGGCGCATCGGCCAGCGGGTGACGGTCAACTCGCCGGGCGGCGCCATCGTCTTCGAAATTCTCGGCGTCGAGTAGGCTTGGGCCGGCAACAGGAAGGAATCCGCGCGTGACCGATTCATCCACGCAATTGTTTGACCCGGCCCACCTTACCGACCAAGAGCAAGCGCGCCTACAAAATCTCCAGGGGTTGGTCGCCGCCGGCATCGACCCCTATCCGGCGCGCGTGCAGCGCACCCATACCATCGCCGAAGCGCGCGCCCTCTATGAGAGCGAAGGCCCGGGCGCGGTGGTGACGGTAGTGGGCCGGCTTCTGCGCCCGCGCATCCTTGGCAAGCTGAGTTTTGGGCATCTGGAAGATGGCACGGGGCAGATCCAACTGCTGCTGCGCCCGGACCACCTGCCCGACGGCTGGTATGACCAGGTCTGGAAAAAACTGATCGACGCCGGCGATTTTCTCGGCGCGACCGGCCCGCTCGTCGTTACCAAGACAGGCGAACTGAGCGTCGAAGCGACCGGCGTTCAGTTTCTGAGCAAGACGCTCCAGCCGATGCCCGACAAATGGCACGGCGTGCGCGACCGCGAGACGCGCTATCGCCGGCGCTATGTAGACCTGATCGCCAACCCCGAAGTGCGCGAGCTGTTTCAAACGCGCGCCGCCGTCGTGCGCGCCCTGCGCGACTATCTCGACGGCCAGGGCTTTTTGGAGGTCGAGACGCCCATCCTCCAGCCGATCTATGGCGGCGCGGCGGCACGCCCTTTTGTGACCCATCACAACCAACTGCACCAGGACCTCTATCTGCGCATCAGCTTTGAACTCTATCTCAAACGGCTGATCGTGGGCGGGTTTGAACGGGTCTATGAGATCGGCCGCGACTTCCGCAACGAAGGCGTCAGCTATAAACACAACCCCGAATTTACCCAGCTTGAGTTCTACGAAGCCTACACCGACTATACGGGCGTCATGCGGCGCACCGAAGAGATGGTCGCGCATGTGGCGCGCGCCGTCACCGGCAGCACGGCCATCCCTTACCAGGGCCACACGATTAACTTGGCCCCGCCCTGGCAGCGCATCCCGCTGCGCCAGGCGATCCTCGACGCCACCGGCATCGACTACGAAGCCTACCCCGACGCCGAGTCCTTGGCCGACGCCATGAGCCAGGTCGGCCATATGCCCGACCCCGACAGCAACTGGGGCAAGCTGGTGGACAGCCTGCTGGCGCGCCATGTCGAGCCGCACCTGATCCAGCCCACCTTTCTGATCGACTACCCGCGCGACGTCAGCCCGCTGGCCAAAGGCTCGCCCGACGACGTGCGCCAGGTGGAACGCTTTGAGGGCTTTATGGGCGGCATGGAGATCTGCAACGCGTTCAGCGAGCTAAACGACCCGATTGACCAGTTGCAGCGTTTTGTCGACGAGAGCTATCGCGCCCGTCACGGCGACGACGAGGCGCACCCCATCGACGAGGACTTTATCGAGGCGCTCTCGTTTGGCATGCCTCCCACCGGCGGCTTTGGCATGGGCATTGACCGGCTGGTCATGATCTTTGCCGACAAAGACACAATCCGCGAGGTCATCCTCTTTCCCCACCTGCGATCGATCAAGGAAGGCGGCGAAGAAGGGGGCGGCGGAGCGACAGCCCCCGCGGCATCGGCGCCTAAAAAATCGGCGCCTAAAAAATCGACTTCCGGGGAAACGGAAGCCGGCAGCTAGGGCCGGATGCAGGCCATGGCAACAGACGCCGCGGGCGGGCGCAGACCGGCGCGCGGACATTGGGTCGTGGGGCTTCTGCTGGGCAGCGCCACGCTGTGGCTCTGGCTCCAGACCGCCCCCTGGCCCGACACCCCCGACGGGTTCATCCATCTGCAGCGGACACGCGCCCTGGCCGAAGCCTTGCGCCAGGGCGTCTTCTATCCGCGCTGGTTTCCCGATTTCGCCTTTGGCTACGGCCACCCCATCCTGCACTACTATGCGCCTGCGTCCTACTACCCGCCTGCGCTGTTCCATCTGCTGGGGTTGGACCTGGTCAGCGCCGCGCGCGCGGCGCTGGCGCTGGTCTATGCACTGTCGGGCGTGGCGGCCTATCTGGCGCTGCGCCGGGTGGCGTCGCCGCCCGCGGCGCTGGCCGGGGCGCTGCTCACGCTGGCCTTTCCCTACCGGCTTTATGACCTGAATGTGCGCGGTGCGCTGCCCGAATTTACCGCCTTTCTCTGGCCGCCGCTTCTGCTCTACGCCGCGATCGGAGTGCTGGCCGCCCCTGGGCGCTGGTGGACCAGCGGCAGCGCACTGCTCCTGGCGCTGGCCTGGGCCGGGCTGGCGCTGACCCACAACCTGACCGCGCTCATGGCTGCGCTGCTCCTGGCAGCGACGCTGCCTGTGATCGCGCTCCGGCCGGGCAGCCCTCCTCATCACTACAACTATGCGAAGCGACTGTTATCGACGGCGGCGCGGCTCGGTTTCCCCGCGCTGCTGGGCGTGCTGCTCAGCGCCTTCTACACCCTGCCCGCCCTGCTGGAAGCGGGCTGGGTCGGCATCGGCGCAGCCGGTGGCACAGGCGGTTATGCCGCCCACTTTGCCGCCTGGCCCACCCTGGCACAGGCGGCCCTGCGCTATCGCTATCCCAGCGCCGCCGACCCCACGGTCCCGCTGCCGCTCTACGCGCTGCCGCTGCTTGTCTGGGGCAGCGTGAGGCTGCTCCGGCCGGGGCGCAGCCGCTTCGCTCTGGCGCTGACGCTCTGGGTCACGCTGCTGCTGGTCTGGCTTACGACCCAGAGCAGCGCGCCGCTCTGGGATCCGGCCGCGCCGCTGCTGGGCAAACTCCAGTTCCCCTGGCGCTGGCAGACGCTCTTGACGTTTGCGCTCGGCGTGCTGGCGGCGCTACTGCTCGACGGCGTATTCGCCGCGCGCCCCCACTCGGCAGCGGCGTGGATCGGCGCCGGCGCGATCGGCGTGCTGCTCTTTGTCTACGCCGCGGACCTCCCGGCCATGCCCTTAACAGGCGGCCTGCAAGCGCGCGATCTCTGGGCCTTTGACGCCGCCCACGGCCAAATCGGCGGCACATGGACGGGCGAGTTTTTACCGCGCTGGGTGAGCGCGCCGCGCTGGACATTGAGCCGCGCCCCGGAGACGCCGCCTGCGCCCCAACCGTCCGCGACCCTCACCGCTTTGCCGGTCGCTGTGGGACATCTCGATGCGGCCTATAGCCTCCACGCCGCCGCGCCGCTGACCGTAACCTTGGACCGCTTTTACTTCCCTGCTTGGGAAGTGCAGGTAGACGGCGTCGCGCAGACGCCGCGACCTGCCGGCGAGTTGGGGCTGCAGGCCGTGCCGCTGCCCGCCGGCGACCATCAGATGACCGTGCGCTGGCGCGCCACGCCTGCGCTCCGGCTGGGCCGCGGTCTGTCGGCGCTGGGCTGGCTGCTGATGCTCTTCCTGATCTATCAGCGCCGCGCCCGGATAGAGATGGCCGGATGGCTGGCGCTGGGGCTGGTGGCGCTGCTCGGCATCTCTGGGCTGACGGAGGTTTCAGCCCCGCCCACACCGGTCGCCGCCGACTTTGGCGACGTGCGCCTGGAGGCGGCGGACATTCCGCCCGTCCATCTGGGCAACGCGGCGCAGGTGCGCCTCTTTTGGACGGCGACCACCACGCCCTCCGACCTGGTGGTCTATGTGCATATCCTGGGACCAGACGGCGCGGTGATCGCGCAGTGGGACGAGCCGCTGGGCACGGCCTATCGCCCGCCGGCGCGCATCCCGCCAGGGCTGCTCTTTAGCCAAACGGTGGCTGTGCCGCTGCCCGCCGAACTCGGCGCGGGCCGCTACCTTGTGCTGGCCGGTCTCTACCCAGCCGGCGCAGCCGATGCGCCGCTGACCGCCGCAGGGCAGGAGACGCCGCGCGTGGCGCTGGGCACAGTGGAGGTCACCCGCTGATGCGCCCGGCCTTCTATCCCACGGCCGCAGCACTGCTGGTGCTGCTCCACCTCCTGCTGGCAGGGGCTTACAGCGTCTGGAACCCGCTGGGCGAAGCGCCCGACGAGGCCGACCATTGGGCCTATGTCGTTTATCTGGCGCGCGAACGGGCGCTGCCGGTGGGGCCGCAGCAGACCCAGAGCAAACACCCGCCCTTGTTTCATGCGAGCGCGGCGCTGGTGGCATCGTTGGCCGAGCCGAGCGCCGATTTTCTGCGCCCCAACTCAGATATCGCCATCGCACCCGGCCCCACCCAATCGCCCAATTTCTTTGTCCACACAGCGCAGGAGGCCTGGCCCTGGCGCGGCGGCGTGCTGGCCTTTCATCTGGCGCGCGGCTGGGCCGTCCTCCTCAGCAGCCTGACCGTGGCCGCAGTCTACGGGCTGGGCCGCGCCGCGCTGCCACAGCGGCCGGGCGTGGCGCTGCTGGCGATGGGTCTGGCCGCGACACTGCCCGAATTCGCCTTTATCGGCAGCACGGTCAACAACGACGGGGCCGCCGCGCTCTTTGCCACGTTGGGGCTGTGGGGCGGGTTTGCCATCTATCAGGGGGGAGGCTGCCTGCGTTCGGGCTGGTGGACGCCGCCGGCCCTGGGGCTGGGGCTGCTGGCCAAAGTCAGCACGACCGCGCTCTGGCCGGTGGTGGGGCTGCTGATCGTGCTGGGCGCGGCGCGAGCGGGCTTGGCTTCGGGGCGCGCTCCTGGTGGCGCATGGCCCGCCGCCGTATGGCGCACTCGGCCCCGCTGGGTGATCACCGGGCCGGCGGTCTTTGTACCTGCCCTGGTCATCGCCGCGCCCTGGTGGCTGCGCAACTGGCGGCTCTATGGCGACCCGCTGGGCCTGGCGCTGATGCGCGCCACGGTGGACGAGCGCAGCGGCGGCTGGGGTCTGGCCGAGACCGGCTGGCTGCTGCGCGGCTGGTTTTTCTCGTTCTGGGGCAAATTCGGCGGCGCGGGCCACATCCCCTACCCGGTCTGGGTCTACTGGCTGTGGGGAGCGCTGGCGTTGGCGGGCCTAATCGGGCTGGTCATCACCTGGCGGCGGGAGCGCGGCGCGCGCCTGCCCATGGCGCTGCTGGCGCTGGCCGTGCTGGCGGTGGCCGCCGGCATCGGGCGTTATTCGCTGATCGCGCTGGGCACGGATCAAGGACGGCTGCTCTTTCCCGCGCTCGGCCCGCTGCTATTGTTGTTGGCGCTGGGGCTGGCGGCATGGATCCCCGCCCGCCATGCACACAGCCTCGGCGCGGCATTGATCGGGGGGGTAGCGCTGCTGGCGCTCTATGGGCTGCTAGGCGTGATCCGCCCGGCCTTTGGCCCGCCGCCTCCGCCCACACCCGGCGAAATTGCCGCGCTATCGGTGGGTGTGCCCATCACCTTTGGCGAGTTGACGCTGGCCGGCCGGCAGTTGGAGGGCGATCCTGTGCTCTATTGGCAGGCGAAGGCCGCGCCCGCGCAGGACTGGCGTACGCTGCTGCGGGTCGTGGCGGAGGACGGCGCGCTGGTCTGGGAGTGGCAGCGCTCGCCCGGCTATGGCCGCTTTAGCACCGACCGCTGGCCCGCGGGCACGGTGATGGCGGACCGTTATGAGGTGAAGTGGCCCGGCTGGGCGGGGCCGGGCCGCTACCGCGTGGAGGTCGGGCTGGCCCCGGCGGGCGGCGCGTTTGTCCTGCCAAACGGGCCGCAAGGTATCGTCGCCGATTCCCCCTATGCCTTCTTGGGCTGGCTGGAGCGACCGTAACAGTCCGGTGGGGCGCGGCGCAAACAAAAACCGCACCATCCTGGATTTGCCAGAGTGATGCGGTCTTGCAGTCGGGGCGAGAGGATTTGAACCTCCGACCTCATCGTCCCGAACGATGCGCGCTGCCAAGCTGCGCTACGCCCCGCCGACTGCTGTCGAGTGACCTTCACAGTATAGCCGCGCCCGCCGCCGAATGCAAAAATCGGCGCTTGACAAACCGCATTGAGGTGGCGAAAATGGCATGTGTTGCCACGCCCCCACAGCCTATGCTATAATTCGGGCCATGCTTTGTGCGCCGGCTGCCTTTGGATTGCGCCCACACGTCGCGCAGGATCAAAGCCCGGCAGGAGATGGAACAGAATGATCGAAGTGACCATTGACAGCATTCGCGTCAGTTTGATGTCGCAGCACCGCATCGTTGTGCTCAAGGAGGAGAGCGGCAACCGCTTCCTCCCCATCTGGATCGGCCCCTTCGAGGCCGACGCCATTACCCTGCAACTCCAGGGGATCGACGCCCCGCGCCCGTTGACCCACGACCTGCTCAAGACGGTCATCGAAACCCTGGGCGGCGAAGTCCTGCACATCATCATCAGCGGGCTGGAAAAGAACACCTACTACGCACGCATTGTGCTGGATGTAGACGGCGATACCGTCGAAGTGGACAGCCGCCCCAGCGACGCCATCGCCCTGGGCGTACGCGTCAATGCTCCCGTCTACGTCGCCGAAGAAGTCATGGACCAAGCCGGTCTGCTGCCGGAAGAAGAGATCAGCTTAGCCGAAAGCGTGGTGGCCAAGCCTTCCAGACCAGCCGAGGAGGAAGGCGGCGGCGACGAGGATGAAGATTTGGGCGTCTTCACCGATTTTGTGGAAGGACTCGACCTGGATAGCCTGTTGGGGAATTGACGGCCCCCCTCCCTTACACGGTCGTTTATTGTAAACGGCGGAGCCGCCTCGACGGCTTCGCCGTTTTTGCGCCTTTATCCTCTTTCCACAGCCTTTGCCCAGCTTATCCCCGATTTTATCCGCAGCCTGCGGCGGAAATCAGCGTGAACCAGGAGGCCTAGGTGGAGACCCAGCAAAACGGATATGGCGACAGCCCGTCGCCCCTCAAAAGCGTACCCGCCAACCTGGAAGCCGAACGTGCCGTGCTGGGCGCGCTGATGATCGACCCCGACGCCATCATCAAGGTCGCCAACTTTCTGCGCGCCGAAGACTTCTATCGCGAGCGCCATGGCTGGATCTACGAGGCCATGAGCATCCTCAACGAACGCCACGAGCCGCTCGATTTCGTCACGCTGGTGGACGAACTAGAACGCAGCGGGCGATTGGAGGAGATCGGCGGGCCGGCCTATCTCACCGAACTGATCGCCGGCACGCCCACGGCCATCTATGTCGACCACTACGCCCGCATCGTCGAGCGCACCGCTATCCTGCGCCGTCTCATCTCCGCCGCCGGCAAGATCGCCGAGCTGGCCTATGATGAAAGCCAGGACGTGGACGAGGTGGTGGACCGCGCCGAGCAGATCATCTTTGGCGTGAGCGAGAGCCGCATCCACCGCGACCTGGCGCCGATCCGCGCCATCATGCCCAGCGTGGTCGAACGCATTGACTTTCTGACGCGCAACCGCGACACGCTCATGGGCGTGCCCACCGGCTTCACTATGCTCGACAAACTGCTGGGCGGGCTGCAAAAAAGCGACTTGCTGATCTTGGCCGGGCGTCCTGGCATGGGCAAATCGTCATTTGCCCTCAGCATCGCCCAGAACGCGGCCAAACGCTACGGTGCGCGCGTCGCCGTCTTTAGCTTGGAGATGAGCAACGAGCAGTTGGTGCAACGGCTGCTCTCGATGGAGACGGGCATCGACAGCCACCGGCTGCGGCTGGGCGATGTGCATGAGGAGGAGTGGCCGATCCTGCTCGAAGCCGCCAATATGCTGGCCTCGACCTCGATCTTTATCGACGACACCCCCGCAGCCGGCGTCGGCGAAGTGCGCACCAAGGCGCGGCGGCTCTACGCCGAGCATGGGCTGGACCTCATTATGATCGACTACATGCAGTTGATGACCGGCCCCAGCGCCGGGCGCAGCGAAAACCGCCAGCAGGAGATCTCCTTTATCAGCCGCTCGCTCAAATCGCTGGCGCGTGAACTGAACGTGCCGGTCATCGCCCTCAGCCAGCT
>JADLFO010000281.1 GCA_020845455.1 Caldilineaceae bacterium | reverse complement strand
TACGCAGCGCGCACAAGGAGAACAGAGGAGACCAAAACGAACCGTCATCTGTATTGTACGGCTTTTGTAAAGCTAAGTCAAACGATGCGGTCATGGCCCCAAGCCGCCTGTCAAATCGTTTGCGGGCGGCCGCGCACAAGGCGGGCTAGGTGGAGCAGGAGGCCCGCAAAGACGACCAGCCAGGCGGCTAAAGCCAGGTAATAGAAGCCGCGCGGGATTGGCATCAGAAAGGGCAGGTCGAGGGCATGGGACAGCCGGATGGTGCAGGTCGTGTACATGCCGAAGGGAAAGACCATGCCCCAATAGACCGGGTCATAGAGAAAGCGGACGTGGCGGACGGTGTAGCGCCAGATGCCCAGGATGAGCAACAGCGGGATCCACCAGGAGGCCGTCGCCCAAAAGAACAGGGTGAAGCCCTTGAGAAAGGGCCGCAGTTCTTGGAGCAGCGGCAGTTCTTCTGCGCCGAGGATCAAGGTCGAGCCGGCCAGCGTCGTGATGGCCACCGCGCCCATGTTGATCCAATAGGGCGGGGTCAGCGTTTCCGGGACAAAGGTCAAGAGCGTGAAGCGAAAGAAGATCAGCGTGACGATCCAGAGATAGAGCATTCCTCCCAAGAGGAAGAAACAGAGCGCGGCAAAGAGCAGCAGGTCATGCAGCGCGCTCCAGTGAGGTGCGACCAGAACACCCAAGACGGAGATCGACTGCGTCGCCACCACGGACAGCATCCAGGCCCCGTTTAGCCCCTGCTGCACGGGGGGCTTTTTGGGCAGCACGGTGATGGCGGCATAAAAGGCGTACATGATGGGCAGCCACAGGATCGCGGCCAAGAGCCACAGCCACTTGGCCGCGCCCGGCATGCCGGCGACGAGGAGATATTGGTTCCCCAGGATCGAGGTGCCGGCCACCAGGGTGAAGAAGCCGGGGCCGCGGGTGTAGCTGGTGAGGTCGGCCCAGACGCGCGGCGCATAGAAGAGAAGCCGCGCCAAGGTGATCAGCCAGAGCAGCGCGTAGAGCGCCACGTTGACGACAAACAGGGTCTGCGCGATCCAGTTAAAGCCCAACAGCAGGCTGGCGATGGAGACAATGCCCGTCGCCATCACCAGCGCAAAATAGCCGGGGAAAAAGCCGGCGATCTCGCGCCGGAGTGTTGCGCCCACAGGCCTAGCGTTCAAGCCGGTTGAGATACCAGAGCAGTCCTACATTCAGCCCCAGACCGATCAGGCTGGCCAGCGCGGCGGGGAGCAAAACGGTTTCATCGCCGCCAAGGTAGGCGTTCATCGTCGCCGTGAGCAGCCAAAGCTGCAAGATCACGATGATCATCACCAGCGAGAGGATGCCGCTGACGATGGTGAGGCGCTGGCTGCGCGAAAAACGAGTGCGATTTCTCATGAGTGCCTCACAAGTTGGATGCGCCGCGAGCGATCACATGCCCGCATGGCTGTGCTAGGAGGTCGATAGGGTTTTGCCGGTGGCATAGACCGTGCCGCTGCGTATCTCCAGCGTGATGCGCGCCAAGGGGCGCTGCGGCGGCCCGGCGATCGGACGCCCGGTGCTCAAGTCGAAATAGCCCTCATGACAGGGACAATGCAGTTGGCCGTGTTCGGGTTTGGGCAGCACCGGGCAGAGCAGGTGCGTACACAGACGGTCATAGGCCACGAAGGAGTCTTCACCCAGCCGCACCAGGATGCATGGGTCGCCTTCGGTCGGATAGGTAAAGACCTGGCTTTCGCCAATGGCGAGGGCGTCGACGGGGACGATGGCGACAATGGGCAGCGCCTTCTGGCCGCGCCGCCAGCTATTTTGCAGCAGGATCCAAAACTGGCCTACGGTGAAGGCCAGGCTGGTCAGCACCACAAACTTGGTGAAATCGCGGCGCGAGACATATTCATCCTGAGGCCAGTCGATGGGGAAGTCGCGCCGCCAGCGTGGCTGAGGGCGGTCGGTGCGGCCATCCGGCGGCGTGCTGATCGGCTCGGCATCGGAATAGCTCATGGCTGTGTCTCCTGTGATTGTGTCTCCTGTGGGGTATGCAAGGAATCCCAGTCGAGGTTCGCCATCTCCAGCAGGATCGACTGGCCGGTGGGCGGGTCCGAGATAGCGGCGGCCACGTCGACATACGTCGCCGGCGTCTCCAGCGGCACCATGATCTGAACCTTGGTGTGGATGGTCTGTGCGCCGAACTGGAAGACATTGGTCGGTTTGGAGCGAGGGCGTAGCCGTTCGATCTCGGCATGTGTGCCAAAGAAGAGGGCCTGGCTGGGGCAGACAGTGGCGCACCACGGTTTGAGGCCAACCGAGGTGCGGTCATAGCACATATCGCACTTCATCATCAAGTTCATGCCGGTGTTCATCTTGGGCACGCCAAAGGGGCAGGCCAAGACGCAGTTGTTGCAGGCGATGCAGCGCGGTTTGCGCGCCGTCTGGACCACGCCGTCGCCGGTGCGCTTGATGGCATCCGCCGGGCAGACTTCGGCGCAGGTGGGCGATTCGCAGTGCAGACAGACCACCGGAACCGTCTGGGTCGAGACGGCGCGGTCGATAAAGTCGAGCTGGAACATCGAATAGCCCTTGTGGGTGTCGCATTCAGTGCAAGCCTGGACGCAGGCTTGGCAGCCGATGCAGCGACCGGGGTCTATGAAGAACACATTCTGTTGTGGGACAGGCAAGGCTCAACCTCCTTTTGGCTGCTGGGTTGCGCGCCGGGTTTGAAGGCCACGCAAACGGGGCGGCTACTGCTGCGGTTCCAACTCGGCGGCATATTCAGGCGGCGCATCTGCCTTGTACACCTTGACGGCGCAGACCTTGTATTCGGGGATTTTGGAGATCGGGTCTTGCGCCGAGATCGTGAGTTGGTTGACGCTTTTGCGCCCAGCCCAGTGGTACGGGATAAAGACCGTATCGGGGCGGATCGTGCGCACGACTTGGGCGCGGACGGTACAGGCGCCGCGGCGCGATTCCGCCGTCACCCAGTCGCCGTCGGCGATGCCGAGCCGCTCTGCCATCAACGGGTGGATCTCGAGGCGCGGTTCGGGATAGTGATCGACCAGCGGGCCGATGCGCCGCGTCTGCGCGCCGGAGAGGAACTGGCTGACCACGCGGCCGGTCGTGAGCATGAGCGGATAGTCGGCGTCGACATCTTCGGCGGGCGGTGCATAGGGCGTCACATGGAAGCGCGCCTTGCCGTCGGGGAAGTAGAAGGGGCCTTTGCCCTGGGCGACGGGGTTCCACGACCCCGGTTCGAAGAGGCGCGGGGTTCCCGGATGGTCTTCGGTCGGGCAGGGCCAGAAGACGCCAAATTGGCGCTCGATCTTTTCGTAGGTGACGCCGTAATAATCGATGACGCCGCCTTTGGACGCGACGCGCAGTTCCTCAAAGATCTCTCCTGGGCTGTTGAAGGTGAAGCCTTGCTGGCGGTTGAGGGCGCGCGCGATGTCCTGGAGAATGCGCCAGTCCTGGCGGGCGTCGCCTGGGCAATCCACCGCTTTGCGGATGCGGATAATGCGGCCTTCGACCTGGGTCACCGTGCCTTCGTCCTCTTCCTGCAGCGAGCCGGGCAGCACAATATCGGCATAGCGAGCGGTCTCGTTGAGGAAGAAGTCGATGGCGACGTAGAATTCCAGTTTTTCCAGGGCGCGGCGCACAAAGTTGTTGTCGGGCAGCGAGACGATCGGGTTGAAGCAGATGCTCAACAGTCCTTTGATCTCGCCCCGGTCGATCTTGCGGATGAGTTCATAGGCATCGACGCCGGGCGGCGGCATGTCGTTGGGGTCCATCCCCCAGATGCCGGCAATGTGGGCGCGGTCTTCGGGGTTGCCGGCGTCGCGACCCCCCGGCAGTTGCTCGGCCTTCTGTCCATGTTCGCGACCGCCTTGGCCGTTGGCCTGGCCAGTGATCGTGCCATAGCCGCAGTTGGGGCGGCCCAGCCGTCCGGAGGCCAGCACCAGATTGATCGCGCCGAGCACGTTGTTGACGCCATGGCTGTGATGCTCGATGCCGCGGGCGTGGAGCAGGAAGCTGGTCTTGGCGGTTCCCCAAATCTCGGCGGCTTGGCGGATGGCGTTTTCGGAGATGCCGGTCACTTCGGCAGTGCGTTTGGGCGTCCACTCGGCGACATGGGCGGCCACGTCGGCAAAGCCGTTGGTGTGCTGTTCGATAAAGGCATGGTCGAGCCAGTCATTGGCGACCATCAGGTGGAGGATGCCGTTGAAGAGCGCCGTATCGCGCCCCGGTTTGACCGGCAGAAAGAGGTCGCAGGTGCGGGCGATGGGCGTCAGGCGCGGGTCGACGACGACGATCTTGGCCCCATGTTCGCGCGCCTGCCAGACATAGTCGGTGGTGATGGGCGAGCATTCGGCCACGTTTGTGCCGCTCAGCCAGACGACCTCTGTGCCTATGATGTCGGACCATGGGTTGGCGGCGCGGTCGACGCCAAAGGCCTTCTTGTTGCCCGCGGCGGCGCTGACCATGCACAGCCTGCCGTTGTAATCGATGTAGGGCGTGCGCAGGCACATGCGCGCAAACTTGCCCATCAGGTAGGTCTTTTCGGTGGTGAGGCTGGCCCCGGTGAGCAGCGCAAGCGCGGCGCGGCCATATTGAGTTTGGATGCGCTCAATTTCCTCGGCGACGCGGCGGATCGCCGCTTCGTAGCCCATGGGGCGAAAACCGCCGGGCGCAGCCGGGTCGCGCTGATAGGCGTGGAGCAGCCGGTCGGGGTGGCCGTTCTGCAGATAGCGTTTGACGCCCTTGGGACAGAGTTTGCCCTGGTTGAAGGGAAATTCCATCCACGGCTCGACGCCGATAACCCGGTTGTCTTTGACTTTGAGCTGCATGCCACACTGCTGACCGCAAAAACAGCAGTGGGTCTTGACAAGCTTGTCGAGCGTCACGCCCGTGTCCAGCTCCGCGCCGTGCGAATAGGCGAGGTGCGGGCCAAAGTGTTGGATGATCTCCACCGGGGAGGAGGGGATTTCTGCCATGGATATGTTCCTTTTGCTGTAGCCCTGCCGGCGTGCCACTGCGCCGGCAGCGCGGCACGCGGCCGGCGGATGGTTAGGGATGGAAGTTGGCGGCGTCTTCCGGCCCCAGCGGGCCTTCGCCGATCGCCGGGTTGGCGTAGACCGGCATGGCGCGGCGTGCAGGGACGGCCCCCGGCCGGTCGCCATCGGCGTAGGGGGGCGTCTCTAGGGGCGCGCCGCCGCGAATGCCGCTCCACAGCCGCGCCTGGGCCGCGGCCAGCATGGCGCGGCGGCAGGGCGGGCAGATCCATTGATAGTGTTCGACGGGGCTGTTGGGCATCTCATAGGCATAGCCGAGCGCCTTTTCGGTAACGATCAGATCTTCGACATGTTGGCGTGAGGTAAAGGGATGGCCGCAGCGCCGGCAGTGGGCGGCCTCTTCGCGCTCGCCCACCTCTTTGTAAAAGCGCACGCCGATCTGGGCCGGGCGTTGAAAGACATGGAAGAACTTGCCGAAGGGCAGCCACAGGAAGGTGACGATCACGGTGATGGCATGCAGGATCGCCAGGAAGTCATAGGCGTAACCCTTGAGCCAGGTATAGCTGGCGGTGAGCATGAGGCCGGTGATGCTGACGGCGAAGAGCAGGATCAGGGGCAGGAAATCTTCGGCAAACAGTTGGAGGGCGGCGGCCCCTTCCTCGCGCATGCGCCGGCGCATGGCGAGCATGACGCCGGCGATCACGAGAAACGCAGCCCAGACCAGCCCATGAAAGAGCAGAAAAGCAAAGATTGATTCGACCGGGAAGGCAAAGGTCGGGAAGCCGAAGATAAAGGCGCGGTACCAATCGGTGCGGTCGGGGATGGCGCGGAAGTGCAGCCAGCCAAAGACCAACGGGAAGGTGATGGCGATGGCCAGCACACAGCCCCACATGATCAGGTTGTGGGTCAGCCCGCGCAGTTTGTCGCGCGACCAGATAAAGCGGTTGATGAGGATGTCGTTGAAGACCCAGTAGCCCCAGCGGCGCGCCTGGTTGCGCCAGTCGCCCATGCGGAAAAAGATGCGCCATCCCTGCCGCCAGTAGACCGCGGTGGGCGGACGCTGCAGCCACATGGCGTAGCGGTAGGTGAGGCCAAAGGTGGCAAAGAGCACCGAGAAGGTATAGGCTACTAGGGCCGCATCAAAGTGCGCCAGGTTGCGTGACCCGACGACGATGAGCAGAGCCAGGATCAGCGTCGTCAGGAGGCCCCAGATGATTGCCTTGATCATTTCGCGCTGCATGCATGCTCCTTCTGTCGGCTGTGCTGGGGAGAGGGCCGGCTGTGACGGACATCGCACCAGGTAGGATAGGATGTTGGGAGCGGTGGTGGCGATTGGGCGTGCCCTGATCAATCGGCGGCTAACTGGGGAGTATAGCACGCCTGGCCGCCGCCTATTGTAATATATCTTATCCTCCAGAGTCGACTGGATCGTCTGCGGCGACCAGGGTGCGGTCGGCGAAGTCAAGATATTGTTCCCAGTCGTAGGCGGTGATGTCGTGCCCGCCGCTGCGGATGTGATAGCCGATGCGCCCCATCACGGGCTGGTTGAGCGAGGGCATTTCGGTCACGGGCAACCCTTCCGTCCCCAAGAGCCGGTAGACAGGATCGGCGTGCAGCGCCGCCAGAAACTCGCCGCGCGGGTCGGCCCACAGGTCTTGCGCGGCGCTGGCGACATAGAGCGGGCGCGGGGCGATCAGCGCCAAGAGCATGTGCTGGTCGACCGGCAGGCGATCTTCTTGGCCGTTGTAGGTGTGGAAGTTGGCGCAGAACCAATGGGGAAAGCGCGTGTTGATGTGTGCCACGGTCTCGCCGAAACGGCGGCGCGAGAGCGCGGCCCCGCCGCAGCCGGAGTTGTTGGAGATGACAAGCGCAAAGCGTGGGTCCTGCGCCCCGGCCCACAGCGCGGCTTTGCCCAGCCGTGAATGGCCCAGCACGGCCACGCGGCGGGCATCAATGGCCGGGTCCTGGGCCAGCACGTCAAGCGCCCGCTGCAGCCCCCACGCCCATGCGCCGATGGCCCCCCATTCGCCGGCGGCAGGCTGTGTCTGGCCAGGCGCATAGAAGAGGGGATGGACGCCGTTTTGAAAGCCGTCGTCGAAGTCAGGGTCGAGATCGCCATAGTAGGCGGTGGCTAGCCCATAGCCGCGGCTCAGGATGCGCTCGACCGGCCATCGCGCGGCGCGTACGCCGCGCGATGGCTCGGTGGCGCGCTGGTCGCGCACGCCAAATTCCTCACTGTCGCGCATCCAGGCAGTGGAGAGTGTAATGCCCGGGTCGGGGTGGATGCTGTGGTTGCCGAAAAAGTTCAGCCCCAGGAAGAGCGGGGCCGGCCCACGGCGCGCTGCGGGCAGATAGAGCAGCAGGTGGAGTGTCGTGACGGCCCCATTGCCGCGGAAGTGAAGCGCGATCTCTTTGCGCGTGGCTGCGCCGCCAAGCGCGCCTTGCTCCATGGCGGTCACCTCGCTCTGTATCTCCACTGGGGCGGACGGGGTACGGCCATAGACATGCTGTTCGAAAAGCGCTAGGATTTCAGCGCGGCGCTGCGTGTTCCAAGTGGCCGCGCCGCGTATGGATGCGCCGTCGTCCAGCCGCAGGGGGTCAGGCAAAGCATAGTCCGGCACACGCGCTTCGTCGTAATTGACTGGAATGTCCATCTCCTCATCCTTCATCTTCTAGGGCTATTAACGAACAGGTGCATTCATTGCCAATCCGAGACTCCTGTCGAGAAATCTCTCTGGGCTGTGTGCAGTCATAGGATCATCCGGTCTCGGCATGAAACAGGCGGACAGCCGCCAGCGCCCGATGCCAGCGATCGAGCCGCGCCTGGCGTTCTGCTGGGCTGACGCGGGGGGAGTACGCCGCTTGAGGACGCCATCCGGCGCGCAAGCTTGCCAGGCTGACGCCCGACGCGGCATGACCGGCCAACTGCGCGATCCCGGCGGCGGTCGCCTCGTCGTTCGCCGCCACCAGTATCTCTATGTCCAAGAGGTCGGCCAGGCTTTGCATCAAATAGCGGTTGGCAGACGGGCCGCCGTCCACCTTGAGCTGCCGGAGCGTGTTCCCGCTGTCGCGCTGCATAGTCTCGACCAATTCATGGACCCGGCAGGCGATGCCATCCAGCACGGCGCGCGCCAGGTCTGCGCGGCTGGTGCTGCGCTGCAAACCGAAAAACGCGCCGCGCGCTTGCGGCAGCCAGTAGGGTGCGGCCAGACCCGCGAGCGCGGGCACAAACACGACGGCGAGGTCGTGTGACGATTCGGCGAGTGTCCCGCTCGCCGCGACGTCCGGGATGAGCGCAAGCCCGTCTGCCAACCACTGGACGGCTGCGCCCGTCGCAAAATCGCCGCCATCCAGGGCATAGGTGGTTGCGCCGTCGATATGCCAGGCAATGGTGGCAAGCAGCCCATGGCCGGACAAATGCACCGCCGAGCCGGTGTTCATGAGCAGAAACGCGCCTGTGCCGAACGTGCATTTGACGTCGCCAGGCGCAAAACAGGCTTGCCCAAAGAGCGCGGCCTGTTGATCGACCAAGAGCGCGTGCAGCGGGCGGAGATGACCGTCTCCCCAATCCAATTCTGCGACAAAGCCGGAGGAGGCGATCACCGTGGGCAGGAGGGCATGGGGGACCCGGAACCACCCCAGCAACTCGTCGTCCCATGCCAGCCGGTTGATGTCGAACAGCAGCGTGCGTGAGGCCGTGGATGGGTCGGTGATATGCAGCCTACCCTGGCTGAGATGCCACAAGACCCAGGTGTCCATTGTCCCAAAGCGCAGCTTTCCTGCTTGCGCGGCTGTAGCCAGGCTGTGATCTTGCTCCAAGACGAAGCGCAGTTTGGGCGCGGAAAAATAGCTGTCCAGCCGCAGTCCGGTTTTGGTTTGCAGCAGGCGTGCGTCTATCTCATGGGCGAGTTGGCGACAGAGCGCCAGGCCGCGCTGGTCCTGCCAAACAATGGCCGGGGTTACGGGGGCGCCAGTGGCGGCATCCCAGAGCAGAAACGTCTCACCCTGGTTGTCGAACCCCACCGTCTGGATCGGGTAGGCATCCAGCAAGGGGGCAGCCGCGGCGCGCACACCGGCAAGAATCTCCCAAGGGTCTTGCTCGACCCATCCCGGTTTGGGAAAGTGCGCGGCCAGCTTGACCGTGCGGCGCGCTTGCACTCGGCCTTGTTCGTCGACCACCACCGCCGTTGTTTGAGACGTGCCCTGATCGATCCCCAGCCAATAAGCCACAGCGTTAGCTCCTAGCGTGCCGACCCCTGATATGCCTGATATGATCGTGGGGAGGCCATATAGGGGCTGCATCATCTTACCTGCTGCCCTGGCCACTGTCCAGCTTGGCGTTTGCAGGGCGGTTCGGCGTCGTGGACATAGCGGACTCTACTCGACGACGACAAGCTCGTGGTCGAGGATCGACGGCAGCACGAGGTTCGCCCATCCCTCGCCGACGGTGAGGGTCAGCGTCTGGGCGCCGACGCGTGTAGAGGCCATGCGCCCGGCCACCCCTGGGGGCAGCTTGAGCGCAGTACCCGGCTCGCGCAGCGCCAAGGCGGGCCGGCCCGAATCCGCCTCACGCATCCAGGCGAACTCCGGCGGGTAGATGGGAAACGCCGCAATAAAGGTCAATCGACCGCCGAAAAATGCTCTTCCGCTCCGTTCATATGGTGAAGCAACCTAGGCGATTCACACCGGCATTTTACCGCCGGTCGGTTCCGCTCCGTTCGAATAACACCCGGAGAACCAAAAAGAGACTCCAGATATGGCTGATATGGCTGACGTAGCAAAGTCGACAGTCTTGGATGGTTTCTGGGGCGAACCGCGCACTGAGACAGCCACTCACGACTTTGAACACAGCTTGGCCCTTGTGATCGGCATCAATGCCTACAGCAACGGGATTTCAGCTTTGACTACCCCAGTCAATGATGCCAAGCAAGTGGCGCGTATCCTGTATGAGAAGCACCAATATGCAACGCATCTCCTGGTCGATGGGGTGACGCTTGCACGCCTGTCCGCTATTTTCGAACAGGCCTTGCCGCAGTTGGTGGGCGCCCAAGATCGGCTGCTGGTCTACTTTGCCGGGCACGGTCTCGCCATGGATGGCGACGATGGGCCTGCCGGCTATCTGGTCGTTCAAGACAGCCGTGTGGACGACCGCCTATCTTTCCTGCCCATGACAGACCTCCACCGCTGGTTAAGCGCTCTCTCCTGTCGCCATCTGTTGGTGGTGCTGGATTGCTGCTTTGCCGGCGCTTTTCGCTGGGCCGGCACCCGGCATTTGACGCCGCTGCCCGACGTTCTGCATAAGCAGCGCTATGATCGCTTTATCCAATCGCCCGCGT
Organism: Caldilineaceae bacterium; assembly: GCA_020845455.1. Lineage (GTDB taxonomy): Bacteria > Chloroflexota > Anaerolineae > Caldilineales > Caldilineaceae > QEUY01. The sequence goes on along the minus strand of JADLFO010000281.1, from coordinate 4,697 downwards.
GGCAGGTCCTGACCTCGGCGGCCTATGATCAGACTGCGCTGGATTTGCTTGCCGGCGACGCCAAACGGGGCATGGTCCAGGCAGCCACAGAGTCCCACTCTCCCTTTGCACAGGCATTTCTGCACGCGCTCGCCGGTGCAGGCGACCTAGCGCCAAAGGGCGGGGGAGACGGGGTCATCACCGCCACAGAGCTCTATATGTATCTGCGCGATACTGTCGAGATACGCGCAGACAGCCAAGCAAACCATCCGCAGACGCCAGGGCTGTGGCCACTCCGGAAGCATGATAAGGGCGAGTATATCTTTCTGGCGCCAGGCCATGTGCTGAATCTGCCGCCCGCGCCAGACTTGACAGCGGAGAACAATCCGTATCGAGGGTTGCAGCCCTACGAACGCCGCCATGCCAAGCTCTTCTTCGGGCGAGGTCAGCAGGTCGGGCAGTTGGCCGCGGTGGTGCAGAGGAATCCCCTGACCGTCGTGTTGGGCGCATCAGGCACGGGCAAGTCTAGCTTGGTCAAGGCCGGGCTGCTGCCCTATCTGCAGCCGGAAGAGGCAGACGGACAGGCTACCGCAAGCCTCTGGCATATCCTCGGGCCGATACGCCCAGGTGATTCGCCGCTCCGCGCGCTGGACAATGCGCTCAAGGAACTGGCTGTTGCCGATGTGGCGGCAGATGGCCGGACGGCCAGTCTTGATCCGGCCGGCAGCGCCCTGGATTCGCCGGCACGCAACAGGATCGAGCCATGGGTTGCCCCGCACCCAGGCCAACGGCTGCTATTAGTCGTCGATCAGTTTGAGGAGCTGATCACACTCTGCCGGGATGCAGCCGAACGCGAGCAGTTTCAGCAGCGGTTGGCTGAGATGCTCCGAGATCGCGCTGACGCCATCCGGGTGATTCTCACGCTACGCACTGATTTTGAGACGCAGTTTGCCGATTCGGCGCTTGCCCCCTATTGGCAGGCCGGCCGTTATGTCGTACCGCCCATGACCCAAGCCGATCTGCGCGCCGTGATTGAAGGGCCTGCGTCGGAACGGGTGCTTCACTTCGAGCCGCCCGAATTAGTGGACACGCTCATTGACGAGGTGATCCAGACGCCGGGTGCGTTGCCCCTATTGTCCTTTACGCTCAGTGAGATGTACATCGCATATGTCATGAGCGGAAGCGACAACCGTGCTTTGACACAGGCGCACTATGACAAGTTAGGCGGGGTAATCGGTTCGTTACGCACGCGGGCGACACAGGAGTATGAGCAACTGCCCGACGACGCACATCGAGCCACGATGCGGCGTATTATGCTGCGCATGGTATCGACCGAGGGGGGCGAATTGGCGCGGCGGCGCGTGCCGCTGTCCGAACTGGAATATGCAGATGCGCAGGAGAATGAACGGGTAGCGGCGGTACTTGACCGTCTGATCCAGGCACGCCTTGTGGTGCGCGACAGCGCCGAACTCGACGACGAGGGTACGCTAAGCCCCTATGTTGAGCCGGCCCACGATGCCCTTGTGCGCGCCTGGGACAAGCTGCTCAACTGGCAACAGGAGGCAGAGGCGTATCTGCCCATCCAACGGCGCTTGACGCAGGCGGCCAAGACCTGGGAGCGTGCGAATGACGCAGATCAGACAGGGTTGCTGTGGGATAACGACCCAGGGCTGCCGCAGTTGCTTCCGCATATCTTTGAGCAGAGCGGCGTATTGGGGGCGATCTGGGGCGCGATCCGCTCACTCTGGCTGTCTGATGAGGGTAAGGGCAGTCCCGACTGGCTCAACCAACTGGAGAGTGAATTCATCCGCAGGAGTTTGAAGCGGCGCGTAACCATCCGCAGACGTACGGTCGCCATCACGCTGGCGGTCATGGTGGGGCTGGCCGGGTTGGCGCTCTTTGCGCGTCGACAAGCTATAGAGAACAAAAGCGTGGCGCTGGCATCGAGCGCGCAGCAGGCAATCCAGAACAAGGATCACGACCTGGCGATCGCGCTTGGCTTGGCGGCGATTGATATGCGAGATCCCCCGCAGCCTGCGGTCAACGCCCTCGCAGCAGCGGCCTTTGCCCCTGGCACCCAAGTGCCGCCGTTTGCGGAACATCGCGCGCCGGTGGTGGCCGTCGCCCTCAGCCCGGATGGGCGCACCGCAGTCTCGGCGGCGGAGGATGGCACTGTCTTGGTTTGGGATGTTCAGACCCGGAAGATCGCCCATCGGCTGGATGGCACACAGATTGCGCCGGTCAACAAAGCCGTGTACAGCCCCACCGAGGCAAAGGCGCTGCTGGGTCTTACTGATGGCAGCCTGCTTGTATGGGACACAGCCGGCGGTGAGATCCTCCACCAGCTTCAGGCGCATGATGCGCCTATCAGTGCTGTCGCCACCAGTGCGGATGGCCGGCAAGCCCTAGTGGGGGATAGGGATGGCAGGCTGCTCCTCTGGGATCTCAATAGGGGGGCCGAACTCGGCCAACTTGTGGGGCGGGACGGAGAAGCGCTGCCGGGCATTACCGCGGCGGCCTTTAGCCGCGATGGTAAAAACGCCCTTGCCGGGATGGCGAACGGGCAAGTGCGTCTGTGGGATCTGGCGAGCGGCGCAGAGCGTTTGCGGATTGAGTGGCGTGACGAGCCGGTACTCATGGTCGCTTTCGGCCCCGACGACAGCTACATCTTCTCGGGCTATGCCGATCGGGCCGTTCGGGTGTGGAATGTCGAAACCGGCGCAGCCACGGCGGGCTTTTCTCTCACCGAACACACGCAAGGCGTTAGCGTTATGGCGGTTGCGCCGGACAGTACCACGTTGGCCTCAGGCGCGTGGGATGGGAGTGTACTGCTGTGGGGCCGGCCAGAGGTGGGCGGTCTGATCCGCTCGTTTGTAGGTCACCGCGCGCCGGTCGTGAGCCTCGCCTATAGCCAAGATGGCCGGCATGCCCTTTCCGGTTCCAGGGATGGGACGGTTCGGCTGTGGGATGTCAGTGGCCCCACCCTGATGCAGCGTTTCTGGGTAGGGCCGTTGCGGCGACCCCGCAATCAGATCAACACCATCGACACAGTGGACCATATAGCCGTTGAGACCATGCATCACCGTGTGCTCTCGGCTGCGTTTGATGCCGTGGTACTGCTGAACGCAGCTACAGGCGAGGCGCTACAATTGTTTCCCGTGGAGCCGGATTATCTCGCCGGTGTCGCCTTTGGCTTGGGTGGAGAGACGGTGCTCATCGGTCAACAAGGGTATGTCGGCCTATGGAGCGTTGAGACCGGCCAAGAGCTGCATCGTTATCCGGTTGCAGCGGCCAAGAGCGGCCAGCCGATTCGTATGAGGGTTGGTTCCGACGGTCGTACGGTTTTTGCGGCGTTCCAGGATGGAACCATGAGCGCGTGGGAGATCGAGACAGGCCGACCGCTCTGGGAGGAATACCGTGTCCCTCAAGAAAGGTTATGGGGGGTCGCTTTTAGCCCTGACGGCCAGTACGCGGTCTCGGCGCATGAAGACAAGAGCGTAGTGCTGTGGGAACTCCAGACCGGTCAGGAAATCCGGCGTTTTGTGGGGCATGACGATGCGGTCTATGACGCGGCGTTCAGCGCCGACGGCAAGACGCTGCTGACTGCCTCGGCGGACCGGCGGGTGATCTTGTGGGATGTGGCAACTGGGAAGCCGCTCCGTCGCTTCGAGGGGCACAGCCTGCCTGTGCGTACGGTCGCCTTTGGTCCTGACGGCAACACCATCCTCTCCGGTTCAGAGGATCGGACCGTGCGCGTGTGGAATATCGAGACCGGGGCTGAGCGGTTTCGTTTTGAGGGTCACTCGACCACGGTGCAGGATGTGCTCCCCATGCCAGGCGACGCGCAGCAGCCTGAGGCATGGCGGATACTTTCGCGAGATGTGCGCGGCGGGCATATCGTGTGGCAGTTGCCGCCGACAGATATCACTGAACTGGTGGCGTGGACCGATGCCAACCGCTATGTGCGCGATCTCACCTGCGATGAGCGAAGAGTCTACAACGTGCCTCCCCTTTGTGAAGCAAATTGACGAGGCACAGAGCGGGTCCGGCGTGTGGGGAAGTTGGTCGGGCTATACGTCCCTATCAGGAAGGAGACAATCGCATGAGTGTGCAGCCCTTCGGCAATGGCGTTCAGGCCGTATTTCGGTCGCTGATCGCGGCCTTAGCTCTCGTCATCGGCGTCGTTCCGGCCCTGTCTGCGACATCGGGAAGCGCCATCGCCTCGTCGTTCACGCAGCAGCCAGCCCAACTCGATGCCCAAGACGACGTGGTCATCGAGTTGATGCAGACCGGCGTGGGCGATGATTCGGATGTTGTGGAAGACGTGTTGGTGTTTCGTGTCCGCGCCTTTGACCTAGATGAAGGGGATGACGATGGCGACGGCATTGATTTCGTCGATATGATCATTCTGGACGCGGATGAGGACGAAGTCTATCGCAAGCGCGAGAACAATCCGGGCTACTGTGCGTTTGGCGGCGGCGCGCCCAACTGTTCTGCCTGGGATTTTGGCGACCATGACGACAGTTGGCCCAATGGCGAGCCGCTAAACGAAGGCGAGCACACGCTGCGTGCGCGCGTGCAGCCTGAGAATGGCCCACCCGTCATGCAGGATTTCACCGTCGATATCTTTCTGTCGGATGGTTCGGACGATCTCGTCATCGAGTTGATGCAGACCGGCGTGGGCGACGATTCGGATGTCGTGGAAGACGTGTTGGTGT
>JADLFO010000280.1 GCA_020845455.1 Caldilineaceae bacterium | reverse complement strand
TCAGTGCGCCTGCAACCTAACGGCGACGAAGCGATTTTGGCGCAGGGCATCTTCCCGCCGCATAGCCGCCGGCGCACCTACGCTGGTCACCTGTGGGTCAAGGCGGCGGGCCAGGGAACCTTACGCGTCGCCTTTCGCCGCCGTTCCGCCGCAGCCCCACGCGCCTATCTAGTCGAGAGCGAACTGGCGTGGCCGGGCGAACGCTGGACCAAAATCGAGTTCAGCCTGACCCTGCCCGAGAACAGCCTGCGCCCGCTTGAACCAGTGGACTTCTGCATCGTCGCAGGCGGCACAGGCACGCTGTGGGTCGACCGCGCCCTGCTCTTGCCCGCCGACCACGTCGACAGGCTGGACCCGGATATGCTGGACGCCATCCGCCGCTTGGCTCCGCCTGTGCTGCGCTGGCCGGGCGGCAACTTTACCAGCACCTATCACTTCTGGGACGGCATCGGCCCGCTCGACGAACGGCAGACCACCCCCAACGTGGATTGGGGCGGCATCGACGACAACTTCTTTGGCATCAACGAGTTCCTGCGCCTGTGTGAACTGGTCGGGACTGAACCGCACCTGTGCATCAACATCGGCAACGGCACGCCCGAGGAGGCGGCAGCCTGGGTCGAGTATGTCAACGGCGCAGCGGATACCCACTGGGGCGCACGCCGCGCCGCCGACGGCCATCCCGCACCCTACAACGTGCGGTTGTGGGAGGTGGGCAACGAGATCTATGGCGTGTGGCAGACCGGCCACTGCGGAGCGGAGGAAAACGCCCGGCGCTACCGGGTCTGGGCGGAAGCCATGCTGGCCGCCGACCCAACGCTCGAACTGCTCGCCACCGGCAGTTGCCAGGACTTTGTCGAGCCATATCACCGCTGGCATGAAGCCTTGTTGACCGGCGGCGGGCCGCACATGACCTGCATCGCCCTGCACGCGCTGCCGGGCAACGCAAAGCCGCGCGACCCGTACGTCAACCTCGTCCAGCTTTGGCACCACCTGATGGCCCACCCCTGGCGCTGGGAGACGGTGGACCTGCCCGACCTCCTGGCGCTGGCAAGACAGCTTGTGCCGGAGCGGGAGGTCGACGTTGCCATCACCGAATGGGGTATCTTAGGCGATGCGCAGCGGCCACAGATAGGCAACCTGGGCGGCGCGGTCTACGCCGCGCTCTTCCTCAACATGGCGATTCGCCAACAAGAGGTGATCCGCGTCGCCAACGCCACGGCGCTGCTGCACGGCGGCTGTATCCGCAAGGCCGGGCCGTTCATCTACCAAGACCCCCAGGTGGAGGTGATCCGGCGCTACACAACCCTGAGCGGCAGCGTGCGGCTGCCCCTTAGCTATCAGGGGCCCAGCTATGATGTGGTAGATGGGGTTTCCGCTGCGCCCGTGGTCGCGGAGGTACCCTGGCTGGATGCCGTGGCCGTGCGCCAACCGAGCGGCGAGGTAGTGGTAGCAGTTGTCAACCGCCATGCGCACGAGACACTGGACTTCACGCTGGAGGTGGCTGGGGAGCAGCGGCTGACCCCGATAAGCCTCGATGTGATGACCGGCCACATGCGCGCCGTGAACACGCCGCTTTCGCCGCACCAGGTTGTATTCCATCCCCAACCGCTGCCCGCATCAGACGGCAACTTGACGACCCTGCAACTGCCGGCACGCGCCATTGGCTGGCTCACCTGCCGTGTGCTCTAGCGAGGGACAATTCTGTATGGACAAGCGACCGAACATTCTTTTTCTCTTCACCGACCAGCAGCGGGCCGATTCTTTGGGCTGCTATGGCAATCCAGTCTGTCAAACGCCCCACATCGACCGGCTGGCGGCGGAGGGGGTGCGCTTCAGCCAGGCCTATACGCCGACCTCAATCTGCACCCCGGCGCGCGCCTCGATCCTGACCGGCGTCATGCCGCACAAACACCGGCTCTTAGCCAACTTCGAGCGCAACGTGGGCTATCTCACCGAACTGCCCGACGAGATGATCCCCTTCTCGCGCGATCTGCGCGCCGCGGGCTACAACGTCGGTACCATTGGCAAGTGGCACATCGGCCAAGAACGCGGCCCGGATTATTACGGCTTCGATGGCCCTCACTTTCCCGGCTGGGGGCCCCCCGTGCAGCACCCGGAGTACCAAGCCTACTTAGCCGCCAACGGTTTACCGCCTTTTGAGGTCCACGATCCGGTACGGGGCGTATTCCCAAATGGGCAGCCGGCCAACGTCATTGCAGGATTGTACGACGGCCCGGCAGAGGGGCTGTTTGACGCCTTCATCGCCGAGCAGACCATCCGCCAATTGCGCCACTATGCCGCGCAAAAACAGCCATTCTTTCTAGCCTGCCAGTGGTTTGGGCCGCATCTGCCCTATTTTCTGCCGCCGGCATATCTTCACCGCTATGCCCCGGAGCAGGTGACGCTGCCCGCTACCATGGCCGAGACCTTCGCCCACAAGCCGCGCGTCCAGCAGCACTATGCGGCGCACTGGACGTTTGACAGCTTCAGCCCTGCCGAGTGGCGGCAGATCATCGCCGCCTACTGGGGCTATGTGACCCTGCTGGATGAACAGGTAGGGCGCGTGCTGGCGGCGCTCGATGAATTGGGATTGAGCGAGGAAACGGTAGTCATCTATGGCAGCGACCACGGCGCGTTTGTAGGCAGCCACCGCATGCAGGACAAAGGCCCGGCTATGTACGACGATACCTACCGCGTGCCGTTTATCATCCGGCTGCCGGGCGGGCGCAGCGGCGCGGTCGAGGATCGCTTTGTCAATCTGGTGGATCTAACTGCCACCTTTGTGGATCTCACGGGGGAAGCCGTGCCGGAGCATTTCGACGGGCGCAGCCTGCTGCCGCTCCTAGACAAACACGCGCAGCCGCCCGCCTGGCGCGAACACATCATCGCCGAATTTCACGGCCATCACTTCCCCTATCCGCAGCGCATGGTCCGCACGGCCACGCACAAGTTGGTAGTCAACCCGCCCGATATAGACGAGTTGTACGACTTGGTCGACGACCCGCTGGAGATGGTCAACCAGATCAATAACCCCGCCTACGCCGCGGTTCGCGCCCAATTGTACGGCACGCTCTACGAGGAATTGCGCGCCACCGGCGACAACTTCTATCACTGGATGACCAGCATGTACCCGGTCGGCGCGGCGGCAGGCGATGCCTCGCTCAGCCAGTACAAGGTCTAGCAGGGCATTGGCCTGGCCGCAAATCGCCCAAAAGGTTGACAGCCGGCGCACCGTCGCGTATGCTGCGCTCTAGACACAAAGGAGGCCGGAAACACACGCATCCGGTCTTCTGGGCGACCAAATCTGGTTCTCAAACCGGCTTGTCATGCCACCTGCCCTCCAGATCTATCTACTGGGTACCTGCCAACTGCGCGACCGGGGCGAACCGCTGCGGCTGCCGCAGCCGCGCCTCCAGGCGCTGCTGAGCTATCTCCTCCTGCGCCGCGATGCCCCCCTCTCACGCCAACAGGTTGCCTTCGCCTTTTGGCCCGACACCGGCGAAGCCCAAGCCCAGGCCAATCTGCGTAAGGCGCTCTACGACCTGCGCCGCCAACTGCCCCTACTCGATGGCTATCTACAGATCGATACTGCTGCGCTGCAGTGGCGCGCCGGTGCAGCATATGTGTTGGATGTGGCGGAATTCGAGACGGCGTTGGCCCAGGCAGAGCAAGCCGAGTCGACGCAGGCAAGACAAACGGCGCTCGAACAGGCAGTGGCGCGCTACACGGGTGATCTGCTGCCCGACTGCTACGACGAGTGGTTGTTGGCGGAGCGCGAACGGTTGCGCCGGCGTTATCTGGCGGCCTTGGAGCAACTGGTTCATCTGCTGGAGGCCCAGCGCGGCTACAGCACGGCAGCGGCCTACGCACAACAACTGCTCCAGACCGACCCGCTGCACGAGGCGACCTACCGCACGTTGATGAACCTCTATATCCAACAGGGCGACCGCGCCCGCGCCCTGCGCGTCTATCACACCTGCATGACTGTGCTGCAAGAGGAACTGGGCGTCGAGCCTGGCCCGGAAACACAGGCGATCTATCAGCAGCTTCTGCATTTGGCGGAACTGCCCGTCTCGCCGCGGCCCACCGCACCCGCCGGCGCGGCGCCCTTGATCGGGCGGCAGCGTGAATGGGCTTCACTACAGCAAGCATGGCGCCAGGCGCTCCAGGGACAACCCCGCTTGGCGCTGATCGCCGGCGAGCCGGGCATCGGCAAAAGCCGGCTGGCCGATGAACTGCGCCAGTGGGTCGAACGGCAAGGACATGCGGCCGCGGCCACGCGCGCCTATGCCGCCGAAGGCAGCCCGGCCTACGCGCCCATTGCCGATTGGCTGCGCAGCGCCGGCCTGCGCGCGCAGATCGCGCAACTGGAGGTGATCTGGCTGAGCGAGGTGGCGCGCCTGCTGCCCGAACTGCTGGTCGAGCGCCCGGACTTGCCCACGCCACTACCGCTGACCGAAGGCTGGCAGCGCCGGCGTTTGCACGAAGCATTGGCGCGTGCCATTGGCGCGGCGGACAAGCCGCTGCTCCTGGTCTTGGATGACCTGCAGTGGTGCGACCGCGAGACGCTGGAATGGCTGCATTTCCGGCTGCGCTTCGACGCGCAAGCGCGCCTGTTGGTAGTGGGCGCCGTACGCTTAGAGGAGGTGGCGGCAGACCATCCACTCCTGACGTTGGCGCGCGGTCTGCGCCAAGCGGGTACGCTGGTCGAACTGGAGTTGGGGCCGCTGGACGCGCAGGAGACCGCGGCGCTGGCAGCGGAGGTGGCGGGTCACAGCCTCTCGACGGCGCAGGCCGCGGCGCTCTACGCGCAGAGCGAGGGTTCCCCTCTCTTTGTGGTCGAGATGGCGCGGGCTGCACGCCTGGAAAGCGTGTTGGATGCCGCGCTGCCGCCCAAGGTGCAGGCAGTGCTCGACGCGCGGCTGGCTCAACTCAGCCCGGCCGCGCGCGATCTAGCGGGGTTAGCGGCGGTGATGGGCCGCGCCTTTGCGGTCGAGGCGCTGGCCCAGGCGCACGCCGCCGACGGCGGGGATGAGGATATGTTGGTGCGCGGCCTAGACGAGCTATGGCAGCGCCGCCTGATCCGCGAGCAAGGCACGCGCGCCTATGACTTCAGCCATGACAAACTGCGCGAGGCAGTCTATGCGCAAATCAACCCGGCACAGCGCCGGCGGCTGCATCGCCGCGTGGCGCAGGCGCTGGAGCAGACGAATCAAGCCGGCCTGGATGCGGTCAGCGGGCAGATCGCCGCGCACTATGAGCAGGCAGGCCTGCTGCAGCCTGCCGCCGATTTCTATGCGCGTGCCGCCGCGGTGGCGCAGCGCATCTATGCCCATGCGGATGCGGTCGGCTATCTAAACAAGGCGCTGGCGCTGCTCGGCGACTTGCCCAGCACATCGGAACGTCTCCGGCAGGAGCTACAGATCTACTTCGTGTTGGCAGGCTCACAGGCGCTGTTGCACGGCGTCTCTGCGCCTGAAGTAGAGGACGTCTATCGCCGCGCCCATGGTTTGGCGAAGCACATGGGTGATGGCCTGCAACGCTTGCGCAGCCTACTCGGGCTGGAGGTCAGCGTGATGACACGCGGGCAGGTGCATGCTGCCCGCGCGCTGGGGGAGGAAGCGGTTGCCTTTGCCCAGCAACTCGAAAACCCCTTGGCGTTGCCCATGGCCCAAGTCGTGCTAGGCATCTCGATCCTCCAGGGCGGTGACTGGCAGGCCAGCCGCCGCCTGCTCGAGCGGACAGCCGCCTTCGAGGATGAGGAACTTGACCCCGATTGGCGTGTCATCTGGCCCCACCATGTCGGCTTGGCGAATCGCCGCCATCTGGCGATGGTTTTGTGGCAGTTGGGCTATCCGGACCAAGCCATCCAGATGATCAACGACGCCGTAGTCCAGGCGACCGAGATCGCCCACCTCTATAGCCTCGCCGCCGTACTGAATTGGTCGGCCTGGCTGCATCAGTTGCGCCGTGAACCGGCATTGGTTCAAGCGCGGGCCGAGCAGGGGCTTTCCCTGGCGCGTCAGCATGGCTTCCCTTACTGGCACTACCGTTTCATGCTCCTGAAAGGGTGGGCCTGTGTGCAACAGGGGCAGGTTACAGCCGGCATCGCGCAGATGGAGGAGGGCCTGGCAGCGCGGCAGGCGATGGCGGCCTACCTGCACGATCCGCCTTTCAAGGTACTGTTGGCCGAGAGCTATGGCCGGGCGGGCGAACCGGCGCGCGGTCTAGCCGTGTTGGACGAGGCGCTGGCCCAGGTCGAAGCGACCGGCGAACGCTTCGCCGAGGCAGAGATCCACCGGCTCCAGGGCGAACTGCGGCTGATGGCGGGCGCGCCCATCCATGAGGTGGAGACCCTTCTTCTGCGCGGCCTGGCCATAGCGCGGCAGCAGGAGGCCAAGTCGCTCGAGCTGCGTGCCGCGCTGAGCCTTGCTCGGCTCTGGCAACAGAGCCGCCGCTCTGAGGCTCACGACCTGCTGGCAGGCATCTACACCTGGTTTACCGAAGGCTTTGATACCCTAGATTTGATCGACGCCCGCGCCTTGCTCGCGGCGCAGGCCTGAGCCACACCGGCCGTGCGGTGCGGCGCGCCTACCTGCGCGCCGCTTGTTTCCCCTTGATCCGCACTTCATTCCCCAAGTAACGCATCCCCTAAGTAACGTATTCCCCAGGTAACGCGTCCGGTAACGCATAGGTAACTCGCTCTCCGCTAGATTGAGGCGGAGCTAATCGGCGCGTCATCGCCCTTTAGCCCCATGGTTACCGAGCTTGACTTCCGACCGAAAGCGAAAGCATGCACCAACCGGACACGCCCAAGCACGAGCTGCGTACCTACCTATTCACCCTGCGGCTGTGGCGGGAATCGCTGGGCGAGGGGCGCTTTGAATGGCGCGGCCATGTGCAGCATGTGCTTGGCGGTGAGCGGCACTCGTTCCGCGAGTGGTCTAGCCTCGTGCGTTATCTGGAGCGCAGGCTGCAAGAACTGGAGGCCGAGGAGCAGGCAGAGTGATGGCCGTGGCGACGGTTCAGTTCTGTTCAGTAAAGCGAAAACGGCTGTCAGGAGAATGTTACAAGGAGAATGATGTATGGCACGCAGAATTGTTGAGATTGTGTTGATCGTGTGTCTGGTGTTGGTGAGCGGCTGCAGCACAATGGTGGACCCCATTGTGCAGGCGCAGACGCGCAGCGATTCCCTGGAGCCAGAGGCTGGGGAGTGGCAGACTTGGGTGCTGGATTCTGTCGACAGCGTGCGGCCCGCAGCGCCGCCCGACGCAGCCGCCACCCATACCGAGATCGAGGAAGTCAAGGCGCTGGCCGCAGGCCGCAGCGCCGAAGACGAAGCGCGGATCGCCTACTGGAATGCCGGCGCTCCTAACTACCGCTGGGCCGAGATCGCCATTGCCGCCCATGCCCAGGCCAAGATCGGCGCGACGCCGCGGCTGGCGCGCGGCATGGCGCTGCTCAACGTGGCGATCTACGACGCCACCGTCGCCGCCTGGGCGGCCAAGTACACCTACAACCGTCCGCATCCCAGCGAGGTGGACTCCAGCCTCACGCCCTTGATCGAGGCGCCCAACAGCCCCTCTTACCCCAGCGAACACGCCGTGGCGGCGGGCGCGGCCGCGACAGTGCTGAGCTACCTCTTCCCCGACCACGCCGCCGACTTCGCGGCCAAGGCCAAAGAAGCAGCCCGCTCTCGGCTGCTGGCGGGCGTGAGCTATCCCAGCGATGTCGAGGCCGGGCTGGCGTTGGGGCAGGCCGTGGCCGAGCAGGTGATCGCCCGCGCCATGGCCGACGGCTCGGATGCCGTGTGGGACGGCGCCATGCCCAGCGGGGCGGGCTATTGGACGGGCAAGAACCCCGTGCAGCCCAACTCAGGGGGCTGGCAGACCTGGGTGCTGGCCTCGGGCGACCAACTGCGCCCGCCGCCGCCCCCGGCCTACGACTCTGAGCAGATGCAGATTGAACTCACGGCGCTCAAGGGCTTCACACCCACGCTGCAGACCACCATGACCGCCTACTTCTGGCAGTCGCCGCGCGGCCTCTTCGCCTTTACCTATACCACGATAGGCCGGCTGCTCTTTGAGTATGGGCTGGACGCCAATCCCCCGCAAGCGGCGCGCATCTACGCTGCCACCAGTGTGGCGCATTATGATGCGTTTGTGGGCTGCTACGACGCCAAGTATGCCTACTGGTCGATGCGCCCGTTCCAGATCGACCCGACGTTCAAACCGCTGTTCCCCACGCCGAATTTCCCCAGCTATCCCTCGGCGCATAGCTGCCAGTCCAGCGCCACGGCCACGATGCTGGCTGAGTTCTTCCCGGCGGAGCGAGACGCGCTCTTCGCCACCGTCGAGGAGACCGGCAACTCGCGCCTTTGGGCCGGCATCCACTTCCAGAGTGACATCGACGCCGGGAAGACGCTGGGCGAAGCCGTCGGCCAACTCGTCATCGCGCATGAAAAGCCGATGACTGCCCGCGGCCGGTGATCCTTATGGCCCCACGATAGCGGCGGGGTGATGGCAGTGTGGTGATGGCAGTGTGGTGATGGCGGTGTGGTGACCTCGGTTAGCAGAGAAGGCACGCACCATGAGTAAAACGGGCGCTGCGGATCGAATAGAATCGCTGAGGACGATTCTAGCCGACAGACGCTACAGACACCCTACGTTATCCTCCGCCACCGTGCCATCGGCGGCAGCGCCGTAGCACAGACCGCCCCACGTCCCGACCGACTGTACAAGCAGTTGCGCCGTGGCGTGGGGCTACGGCTGTATCTGCGCCGCCGGCTAGGCCCGCTCCCCCAGCGCCGGCTGCGCACGACGCAGCGTCTGCTGCTTCTCTGCCACGCGGAAACACGCGTACTGGTTCTCGCGCATCACACGCGTCGCCAGCGCCATCGCCTCGTCCTCACGCAGCCAGCCCTCGTCGACCTCAGCTTGCAGCGTGTGCGTCAGCCGGCGGCGCGCTTGGTGGGCATAGGCCACCGCCGCTGTCGGCCAACTGGTGTCCCCGCCAAAGGCGAACAGCTTGTTAGCCGGCGCAGCGTGTAGAAAGCGGCGCACAAAGTGTGAGGCGCTGTAGGGGTCGATGCTCCACGCCCAACACAGATCCGCATAGACGTTGGGGTAGTGTTTGGCGAGCGCTACCAGTTCATCGCTGTACGGGTAGGCGATGTGCATAAGCACAAAGCGCGCCTGGGGATAGCGTGCTAGGAGGGGGGCCAGGTGGCCTGCCGCAATCCGCTCGACCGGCATTCGACTGTGGCCGGCATAGTAGCCGGTATGGAGTTTGAACGGCAGATCATAGTCCATGCACAGCTCGACCCCGCGCGCCCAACACCAATCCCCCAAGCAGAGCCGATCGGCTTCGTCGCTCGCCTGCGGGTCGCGCAAGTAGCGGGACAAAGCCTGCTCGGCCTCGGCGTCTGTACGCTCGCGCCACTGCAGTGTGCGGTTGTAGGCATGTTGGGATTTGACGGCAATCGCCACAGAGGCATTCATCTCGAAAGCCCTGTGCATCGCCTCCTTCAGCGTCGCCAAATCCTTGACCGCGACGCCCGTTTCCTGCGCCAACGGCTCCAAGTCGGGCGTGCCGTTGCAGAAGGCCACCCACGAAATATCATAGAAAAAGAAGTCCGGCCCCGAAGCGTCGGGTAGACAGGGGCGCACAAAATCATCAATCTGCACATGGTCAAGATGGGCTACCTCGCGCAGCAGCCGCAGCCGCTCACCCGGTTGGCGCAGGTGGTCGTGCGTGGCCTGTGCCTGCTCAAGCGTGTCGGGCGTCAGATCGTCAAGGTCGTAGAGCAACTGGGCGATCAGCCGCACCGCCTCGCCATAGCCGGTGTGGCGCACCGCTGCCCATGCCTGCTGCACGCCCGCAAAGCGAGCGCGCAGATCAGGGTTACTGCCATCCACAAGCGCATCGACCGCCGCCTGGCTTGCGCCCGCCACGACGAGGTCGGCAGCTACATAGTTTTGGAAAAGACTTTGCAGCAGGTCCGGCCCCTGCTCAACATACTCTGCTTCTTTGCGCAGGTGCTCATGAGTATCGACCAGACGGGTCTCCTGGATATGTAGGGCTAAATCTGTGGGCATAGTAGATGCTCCGTTGAGGGAATCTGGCTCAATGGCGGGAAGCCCTGTCATGTCGAGACAGCCCGTCGGGGGCGGCGGCCAAGAGCCTGCGCCGAGGATCCCTCTGGTCCCAAGTGGACCCTAAAGAGATTCCTCGCCGGCGCCTAACATGACAGCGATTGCACGGGCTAGGCCGGGACGCGCGGCGCGAACTGGGGTAGATAGGGCGCATGGACGGCCAGCAGTTCATCCAGGATCTTGACCGCCGCGTCATAGCTCCAGACTACCGGGTCCAAAAGTAGGGCCTGCAGCGCCGCTTGGCGATCACCCGTCAAGGCAGCCTCGACGGCGCGGTCCTGGATGGCGATCTGCTGGGCGAGCATGGCGGTAACGCCAGGCGGCAGCGTGGGCACGCTCTGCCCGCGGATGCCGGAGGCGCTCACGCTGCCCGGCAGCTCGACAATCGCCCAGTCCGGCAGACCGGGGATACAGCCGCGGTTAGGGATATTGAGCGCATCCTCATACTGGTTTTTGTTGCCGAGCATGGCTGTGATGATCGGGATGGCGCGTTCGCCCGACCTGTGGTTGAGATACTCGTCCACCCCCACCTGTCCGGCGATGATCTGGCGCAAGTGTTCCTTCTCCTTGCGCCCGCGTTCGGCGTAGCCTGCGAAATCATAGCCCTTCATGGCGCTGGTCTCCCAGGCATAGGAGACATATTCGCCGATATGGCCGTCGCCGATGGCGGGGAAGAGGCCAAAGGCATCCAACATACGCCGCGAGAGCGGTTGAAAGTCGGGCGGCATCTGGGCGATGCGCTCGACAAACTCGGGGTAGACTTCCTCGCCGCGCTCGTTGTCGTAGATCGAGTAGACAAAGGTGAAATGATTGAGTCCGGCGGCCTTGATGTCGAAGCGTTGGGCTAGCCGTTCCATCTGGGCGCGGGCATCGTCCACGTTCTCGACCAGGCCAAAGGTTATGGCCGCCGAGCGGTAGGCGTTGCCAATGCCGTGGCACATGCCGACTACTTTGAGCCGGGTGGCGCGCTCCAGCCCCAGACAGACGCGCGTCAGGGGGTTGGTAAAGTTGAGCACCCAGGCGTGGGGCGCAACCTTTTCGATCTGCTGTGCGACCTCGACCATCAGCCGTACGCTGCGCAGCGTGTGGCCCAAACCGCCGGGGCCGCCGTTCTCGCCCAGTACATGTTTCACGCCATATTGGCGCGGGATATCCCAGTCGCGCTGCCAGGTAGGCAGCCGGTCGACCGCGACCGAGGTGATCACAAACTCAGCGCCGTCGAGCGCGGCATCGAGGTTGGCAGTGCCTTCAAAATGCAGATCGGTCTTGGCCTGGCGGTTGAGGATCCGCCCGGTTTGGAGCATCAGGTCAAGGCTGGTGGGGTCTACGTCAGTCAAGACAATGGTGCTGCCGGCCAGTTCCTCGCCATAGGCAGCCAGGTCCATCAACATGCCGACGCCGAAGCTGACGCTGCCGGCGCCGACGAGGGTAATTTTGGTCATACAATCCTTCTCCTATCCAGTTGGAAGCATTTGACAGACAGTCCTGGCGCCCGCGCCGCAGCGTGGTCGCCAGGACTGTGGACATCGATCCGTTCAAGCGTACACTTCAAATAATACATGGCCCGCGCAGGCAACAAGATGCACGCCGCCGAGGAGCAACAAACCCCGGCGGGTTACCCGTTCTGGAGGGCCTTCTGCTGAGCCTCGTTGACCTTTTGGGCGGCCTCGGTGAAGGCCCCTACCACATCGGACGTCGAGTTGGCGCGCAGCACGGCGTCACGCGCGGCGTTGATGATCTCCTCCGCCTCGGCGTCGAATTGGAAGATCTCCATGGGCGTACCGTATTCGGCCGCGTCGCCAAAGACCTTGAGATTGACCTCGGCCAGTTCGGGCACGGACTCGGGCGCCAGCTTAAGCCAAGCCTCGAGGAGCGACTTGCGCGAGGGGCGGAGCAGGGCCGTCTTGATCATCAGATCGTTCCACTCGTCGCTTTGCAGCCAGTGGACAAAGCTCCAGGCCGGGTCGGGAGCCTGAGTACCCTTCCAGATCGACCAGCCATCGGTCGTGACCAGCGAATTCCGCTCGACCGGCCCCTTGGGCAGCGGGGCGACATCCCACTTGTATTTGCCGGTAGCCGTCTGGGCCATTGGACTGAGCTGCCAATCACCGTTTTCATACATAGCAATGCGGCCGTTGCCCATCAACGATTCCCAGTTCTGCCCTTCGCGCGCTGCGTCGCGAATGACGGTATCGTCGACCCAGATGCGGTCATAGAGCCACTGCAGGGCGTTCAGCGCCGGCTCTTGGTCAAAGACCGCCTTCAGGTCGTCTTCGGGGTCGACCCAGTGACCGCCGTTGCCGACGATCTTCTGCTGGATGCGGTCGCGGCCGTCGCCAATGCGCGCGCCCCAGACTTTATTTTCGGCGTCGGAGAGCTTGCGCAGCGCATCTTCATAGGTACCGTTGCCGTCAATGGTCCAGGTCCAGGTGTCATCTGGGTAGGCCATACCCTTGGCGTCGAACATGTCCTTGTTGTAGTAGAGCACGATGCTGCCCATGTACATAGGCATAGCATAGCGGCCTGACCGGGCGTTGCTAAAGGCATTCCAGTGGGGTGCGGGATAGTCGTCGATCTGCTCCTGGGTCATGTCGCGCTCGACATAGGAGTCGAGCTGCAGAAGCTGGCCCTTCTGCGCCCAGAAGGGCAGGGTCGAGCAGCAGTAACCGATGATATCCGGCGCATTGCCCGCGATCATCTGCGTGAGGATCTGTTGGCGCTGGTCTTCGGGCGGCGGCTCCGGGATGATCTCAACGTCCGGGTTTGTCTCTTGGAAGAGTTTGGCGGCCTCTTCGCCGAGCTTCATCATGGTTGGGACATCAGTCGCATCTGAGACCTCCCAGCGCAGCGAGACCTTGGCTTGGGCCGGCGCCTGCGCCCCTGTGCCCGCGCTGGGCGCAGGCGTCGCCGGCACACATGCGGCGATGGCCAACATCGTGGTCACTCCGCCTATGCCTCTGAGGAACTGGCGCCGTGTCACTGCTTGCATAGAAAGCCTTCCTTTCTCCTGTTCGGTTCTGTGAATACGCGACGACTGAGCGATTGGAGTCCCCAGCGGAACCGCGCCGGGGGGTCGATCTATATGCCAGCCCCTAGGCTACCGGTTGACGCCGGTGAGCACGATCCCCTTAAGAAACTGCCGTTGTGCGACGAAGAAGAGCACAATGGTTGGCAGGGATGCCAGGAGCGACATGGCCATCAACGTGTTCATCTGCACAAAATAGCGCGTTTGAAAGAGGCGCAGGCCGAGTGAGATCGTGTAGTTCTCCATCGTATTGAGAAAGACCAGCGGCCAGAAAAAGGCGTTCCAGTTAGCCACAAATTCCAGGATCAAGACGACGCCAAAGAGCGGCGCACAGAGCGGGATGATAATACGCAGCAGAATGGTGAGCGGGCCGCCGCCGTCGATCTTGCAGGCGTCATCCAGATCTTTAGGGATGGTCAGGAAGAACTGGCGCATCAGGAAGATAATAAAGGCGTCGGTGGCAAAAAAGCGCGGGACCAGCAGGGGCAGAAAGGTATTGGTCCAGTGGATGCGCGCGAAACCGATGTAGAGCGGGATCAGGACGCTCTGGTCGGGGAGCATCATGGTCGCCAGCACGAGCAGAAAGAGCGGCGTGCGACCGCGAAAGTTGAGCCGGGCAAAGGCATAGGCCACAGGCGTGCAGGAGAGCAGGATGCCGATCATGCTGCCCAAAGTCAAAATGATTGTGTTACGGTAGAACTGAGCAAAGGGGAGTTCCTTAAACGGTTCGGTAAAGTTGCTCAGTTGAATGGTGGTTGGAATAAAGACGGGAGGGAAGGCCTGGGCGTCGGCCAGGGTCTTGAAAGCGGTGGAGACCATCCACAGCGCCGGGGTCATAAAGAGCAGACCGCCGACTACCAGCAGAAGATAGACAAAGATACGCCAGATCACCATCCCGATCCGGTGGCTGCGCCAGGCGCGGGCCAGGTCCGGATCCCAATCGGCTAGGACCCCCACGGGCACCCTCCCTCACACTAAGCTTCATAGAAATCGGACGTGCGACCCGACCGCAGGCTCAAGAGCGTGAAGACCATGATGATGATAAATAAGATCCAGGCGATGGCCGAGGCATAGCCAAAGCGAGCCGTGAGAAAACCCTTGTTATAAAGATAGAGAACCATGCTGAGGGTGGCGTTGTTCGGCCCGCCTTGGGTCATAACAAATGAAGCGGTAAAAACCTGATAGGAGCCGATGATCCCGATCACGGTGTTAAAGAGGATCTGCGGAGCCAGCATCGGGATGGTAATAAAGATGAACTGCCGCCACTCATTCGCGCCGTCGATCTGCGCGGCCTCATAGAGTTCCTTAGGGATGCTCTGCAGCCCAGCCAAGAAGATCAACATGCCTGGCCCGATGCTCCAGACGTTCATGATGATCAGCGAGGGCAGCGCCCAGGTTTCGCTGTAGAGCCAGCTTGGCCCCTTGACACCGATAGCGGCCAGGGCGGCGTTAAAGAGGCCGAAGTCCGGGTGGAAGAACCAGATCCAGATCATGGCGACGGCCACGCCCGAAACAACCGAGGGCAGATAGAAGATCGTACGCCAGACGCCGATGCCGCGCACGCGCTGGTTGAGCAGCAGCGCTACGCCCAGCCCCAGCCCGATCTGCAGCGGCACCACGCCCAAGGTGTAGAGGCTGGTGACCTTGACCGACTTACGGAAAAGCTCGTCGTCAAAGATCAGCTCGCGGTAGTTGCCCAACCCAATAAAGCGCGATGGAGAGAGGAGATCTGTATTGTAGAAGCTGATAATCAGGGAGAAGACAAGCGCGCCCAGCGTAAAGATCAGAAAACCGATGATCCAGGGCAGGATAAAAAGGTAGGCGGCCAGTTCTTCGCGGGCGCGCAAACTCATACGCCGCCGCGGGGCCGGCTTGGTGCGGTCAGATGCAACCGATACTGCCTCCGTCAATTCGGACATGGCAGCCTCCACAGTCGCCTGATGCTGATCCGGTGCAGGCCCACATGATGGACGCAAGCGCGGGTCGCCAGAAGTCTACGAAGCAGAGCCTAAGCTCGACTTTATACGATTAGTTCGAGTAACAGAGAGAGTTTACCAGGCGGTCCAAGAGCGGCCTGGGCGCTTTCACGATATCGGGGGAATGGGGTCAAAATTGGATCCAGTATAGTAGAGACGCTTGGCGGCTGTCAAGGCAAAGAAAAACTGAGCTTAGGGTATAAGCATTTGCGAATGGGTGTTGAATAGGCATCGAATTGGGACAGCAAGCGCGCAGAGTGCAAATCGGCACAGCAAGGGGGAATGGCCTGGGCAGAAGGCAGTCTGTCCTCCTCATTAGGGGCTTGGGCGGGG
>JADLFO010000279.1 GCA_020845455.1 Caldilineaceae bacterium | reverse complement strand
GCGCGGCGTGCGGCAGAACATAGAACTCGTCCGGGTCGACCCAGCCGGCGTAGCGGTCGACCGGGGTGTAGGCGATGCGGGCGTGATAGAGCAGCTTGTCGGAGGCGGGCATGGCTTTTCCCTCTATTTACGCTGGAGGCTTGCCCGGCCGCGCCCAAGCGAGTAAGATTGAGGGCGTAGCCGGGCTTGGCGAGCACCGAGCCGGGTGAGGTTGGCCTGGCCCCTACCCAAGGCCAAGCGCAGGAGCGGCGCTCGTGACGTGAGCGCATCTCCCGCTTTCAGAACACTGCGCTGATGGCGCACCGACTGAGACGTACTGCTCATCGACGGGGAAGCTGCGGTAGGGAGCTTCCCCGTCGGCTATTGGCGAGACGGTGATAGGGCTTTTTAAGGTTGTTGTGGCGCTGGCTCTAGCTTATCACGGCGAGAGGCGCGGCAGGTAGGGTGTATTTGTGTCTATTTGTTTGCGCGCGGATCTTTGGCCGCGGGTCGCCGGGCGCGCCTAAGGCGGCGGGGGGCATTGGCCGTCGAGATGGCGCGTGGCTTCCTGCACCTCCTGCCAGTGGTGTTTGATGCGCGCGGTCATCTGCCAGCTATAGCGCACCTGCAGCCGCCCATGAATCTTGGCAATATGGCCGCGCACCGTGTCCTCGTCGATGCACAAACAGGCGGCGATCTGCGCCACGCTGCAGCCGTCGGCATAGAGACGGGCGACTTCGAGCTGGCGCGGCGTGAGCGGCAGCGCTTCGGCGGGCCGCGCCGCTTCCAGCCCATAGCGCAGCCGTTCGATGGCCGGCGAGGGCCGCCAATATTCATAGTAGGCGGCGTGCAGTTGGCCGCGCAGCCAGTGGCCCCACTCCGGCCCAACCGGCCCCTCCTGCTTGACGATCGGCACCGCGCCGCGATTCATCACCTCCCATACCAGATAGGGATGCGACAGAAAGTAACCCGACAGCGCCACCACCACCGTTTCCGAGCAGCGGACGCTGATTTGGTCGATCACGGGGAGTCCCTCTGCTTCGCTGAAGCGCTCCAAGCCCACGTCCAACCCGGCGCCGGGACGGCTCAACCCCAGGTCTACGATCGCCAGGTCCGGCTGGTGCGCGGCCAAAAACTCGTCGAGGGCGGCGCGCGAGGGCAGATGGCCGAGAAATTGATAGGTCGGGTCTGCCGCCAGCGCCTCGCGTACCATCCCGATCCAGGCCCAGTCATCTTCTACCAAGAAGACGCGAATTTGGTCCGTGCTCATCGGAGACCTCCTTTGGCCGCAGGGCGGCTCAGGGTGAAAACGAGCTAGGCGCGGCCCGCTGCCCCACAGCCTGCTGCCCCACGGCCCGCACGGCGCAGCAGGCTGTGGGGCAGCGGCACATGCAGCGCGATGCGTGTACCGCGTGCGCGCTGCGGCAGCGAAGCGACCTCAAACCGCCCGTTGAGCGAATCTTCGATGCGGGCGCGCACGCTCTCCAGCCCGTGGCCGAGCGAGCGCCCCACGCGGCTCACGTCAAAGCCACAGCCGTCGTCTTCGATCGTGATATGCAGACAGCGGTCGTGGACCGACACGTGGATCGTGATCTGCTGCGGCCGGGCGTGGCGCAGCGCGTTTTGCACCAGCTCGTCGCAGGCGAACATCACCTCGTGGCCGCCCTGCAGGTCGATCGGCGTCCCGGCAAAGCCCTCCTCGACCTCCACCCGGACGGTGGTCTCGACGCCGTGCTGCAGCCCGCACAGGTCGGCCTGCAGATACAGGTCGTCGACCACGTCTTGCAAGGTCAGATATTCCTGCCCGCGCAGCAGGATATTGGCGATGCGGTCGGCGCGCCCGGTCTGCTGCTGCGCCAAGAACCAGTAGCGCTGCCAGGCGGCGCTGCCCGGCGTCTGCGCCGCGAGCATGGTCACGGCGCGGTGGGTCTGGCGGATGTTGCTGCACAGCGTGTCGTGCAGGATGCGCTCGACCTCATAGCGCCGGCGGTTTTCGGCCAAGACGCTCTGCTGGGCGCTGTGGATGGCGAGCATGGCAAAGGGCGCCACCAGTTCGATGCGGTCTTTGCGCGTTTGGGTGAAATGCCGCGGGCGGCGGTAGTTGACCCACATCAGGCCGACGCAGTGGCTGCCCGTCACCAAGGGGACGGCGGCGCAGGCGACAATCTCTTCGCGCACGACAAACGGCTCGACCCCTTGCTGCACATGCCAAGGCTGGCGCAGGGTGAGATGCGAGTCACTCTGCGCCGCTTCAAAATAGACGGGTTTATCGCTCTGCATCAGGTGATGCACCAGGCTGCGCGGGTCGTCGGGCCGCGCCGTGATATAGGGAGAGCGCAGCAGCCCGACGCTCTTGACGTGCAGGTGGCCGCGGGCGGCGCGCGGCGAGGCGGGCGCGCGGTAATGGAAACGGATCACGTCGGCGCGCAGCAACACCAGCGCCTCTTGGCCCACATCTTCAAGCAGGGCGTCGAGCGCGTTCTCGCCCTCGATGCGCCGGGCGATGCGCTTGCCCAGCTCGGCCAGACGGCGGCGCATCTCCAGCTCACGCGTCCAGCGCCGCGACGCTTCCAGTTGCGTGGTGATCAGGGTCATCAGCTGCAGGTCTTCGCTGGCAAAATCGTTGGGCATGGGCGATTCCACTTCCAGCACGGTCAATTCCTCCTCTTCGATCCACTCCTCCTCCAACTGCACCGGCACGGCCAGCGCCGAGCGCGTGTGCGGGGAGGCATCCGAGACCAGAAAGCGCCGTTCGGGGTCGTCGCGCGTGTCGTTGAGAAAACAGGGCTGGCGGTGTTCAGCCGTCCAGCCGGTGATGCCGCGCACCGCCGGAAAGTGAAAGCCTGCCCGCACCATCTGGTCGCCTTCGGGGTTGGAGCTGCCCACCATACGCACCATGCGCGTCTTGGGGTCGCGGACGAGAACATAGGCGGTGGCGAGGGCGGCGTCGCTGCTGAAGAGGCGGCTCAAGAGCTTGGCGATGCGCTGTTCGGCGGTGGGCGGTTTGTCCATGCCCGCTTGGGTAATGCGCGGTTTGACGGGACGCGGGCTGGCAACGCGCGGTTCAGGGTGCGCCCAAATCTGCGCCAAACCCTCATTGGCCGCTTCCATACGCTGGTATTGGTAGGCAAAGGCATGGTGGAGCAGATAGGTGCTAAAGCCGATGAAGCCGACGACCAGGGCGCGCAGCAGCCCGTCGCGCAGCCCCAAGAGCCAGAGCGGGTCGCCCCACGCCACCAAGCTGCCGCGCAGACCGGCGTGCGCAAAGGGCGAGAGCAGCGCCAGCATCATGGTCAGCCCGACCAAGGTCTCTGCCCAGCCCCGCTCCAAGTCCACGCCGATGGTCAGCATGGGCAGCAGATAGAGCAGCCAGGCTTCGCGGGACAGCCCTGGGTTCGACCAGAGCAAGATCGTCAGCCCGGCGAGTGCGCCGGCTTTGCGCAGCCCGGCCAGCCAGCGGCGGCGCGCGGCGCCGGCTTCGACCCAAGGCTGCTGGGCGAGGCGGTGCAGCAGCAGCAGCCAAGCGCCATAGCCGGCGACCAAGAGCAGGGTTGGCCGCAGCGCGGCCCCCCGCATCCCCGGCGCCAGCGCCGCCAGCAGCGCCACCGCCATGACCACGGCGGCGCGCAAGACGGGGTGCCAGGCGCGGTAGACGAGCAGGGCGCGGCGGCTGGGCCGGATATGCGGTTTGACGATGGGGCCAACCCCTGACCGGTAGGGAGGACGCAAGCGAACGAGGCGGGGAACCATAGTCGGCATACTCCTAATGGGTCTGTAGCGGGCTTGGAAAGGGCCTCTTCTGCTGGATCGATGCCCAGGCGCTGCGGGCCGGCGTAGGGGCTGCCCTCAGCCTACACGCGGCCGAGGCGGCGCGCAAGGGGCGATTTGTTTGCCGGCGTGCGTCTTTGTTCGTAGGCCGCTTTGTTCGTAAGCCGCGGGGCGCAGGCGTGTGCGATCAAGGGCGCTGCTCGGCCAGCCGGCGCGCCAGCGACTGGGCGGCGGCCCGCGCCGCTACGTTGTGCGCCAGATAGCGCTCCACCCACAGGTCGCGCACGCCCGGCCCAGCGGCCTTGAGCCCGGCAGCCGTCACCCCGCCGGCCTCGACAAAGGCGACAATGCGCGCTCGCGGCGGGCGCTGCTGCGCCTGCGCCGCGGCTATCGCCGCGCGCAGGGCGCGCACCCAGCCGTCACGCGCCTGCGGGCGACGAGCCAGCAGCCGCGCCAGCGGGGCGCAGGCAGCGCTCACGGCCAATAGCTCGCCGGGGTTCGCTTCCTCAGCCGCCTCCACCCAAGGTTGGATGGGCGTCTCCGCGGCCCAGCGCGCCAGCCAGGTCTGCCAGACGGCCTCGGGCACGGCCTTTTGCGCTGTGCGCTCCTCGCTCATGCTCCCCTCGCGTGCGGCCCACCTGCGGCGCGCCGCGCTCCCCCAATTACGCCACACCATCGAATCGGCTCCTCTATGAACCTATGCTACCGCAGATCGACGATCCCGCGCCACACGCGTGGGCGGGCCGGGTTTCGCAGCCATCTCGTGGCCCCCCCGCGTTTTCCTCCGCCGCAGGGTGACAGCCTCAGCATGATAGGTCCCCGCGCCCAGACCGTGGAGCACGGACGGCTGACCCGTCTCTATTGGGCTTATCTGCAGAAAAATGAGGCTTGGGAATGCGATGAGGGCGCGTATCGACCCGCGTTTGGATAGATGCAGGATGCGCCGTACAGCGCGTCACGCAGGGTGCATCTGCTGCCGAGTAGGGAGTAGAGGGCCAAACCGAAATCCGCAGCCGGAAGCGACATCAGCGCCAAAGCGATGGGGCGAAGAAAGGAGCGGGCGTCATGGGGTTCGAAATCTCCTTTGAAGGCGTGGTCATCGTCATGCTGATCGCCTACATCCTGGGGCTGCTGACCGGCATCTCCATGGTCCGGCCCAGAGTGTTCTAGGCAGACCGTTCTAACACCTGGCCTGCTGCCGCACGCCGCGCGAGGTCATCGCCTTTCCGTTCTTCCCCGAGTCGTTCTGCGCTTCGGGGGCCTCGTCCGCGCCGTGCCGCTCATCACCGTGCCGATCGAGGTCGGCGCGCGCCACGTCCCAGTAGAGGTTGAGGTCGCTGCGCAAGCGCCGCGGGCGTTGGTGGAGACGCCGGCGGCCATCGTGCACAAGTTGATCGCCCCACGCCGCGCGGCCCGCTTTGCCGACGCCGCCGTCTTGCAGGTCGTGCTGCCGGCGGCGTGACAGCATTTCCGGGTCTTGCCGAAGCCTCGCCGACCCGCCGGCCAGGCCGCGTGGACGTTGACAAGACGCGCCCAACCAGGTAGGCTGAAGCCGCAACCGATCAACCGGCTTCAAATGCATCCGCCATGCCCCCTGGCTCTCCCCCGCCGCAGCGCGGCCTCTGCCCGCGGCGCAGGCTGTCTGCTCGGTTTGGAGCGCGGCTTGCCGCCCGGGGTGAAGCAGGCGGCGCTGCCGCCGGCCGACCGGGAGCCGGGGCGCTGGGTCAAGGCCGCCCTGTCCCCGCACGCCGATCTGCCGGTCTGAGCGGTGCGGGGGCAGCGCCGGAAATCACCCGAAACTAGGAAATCACCGTGGACGCCGAAACGCCGGATCAGTTAGCCGCCGCCTTCGCCCAGGACGAGGACGCCGGCTTTGCCCTCTTTCGCGACCTGTTTTTCGCCGCCCTGGAGCGCCGGCGGCTGGCCGAATGTCGCGACCTGCTGGCGGCGCTGTGCCGCCGCGACGCCGCCCGGCTGCGGCAGGAGTGCCGCTACCACCAGGCGATCCTGCACGTCGAGCAGGGCGCGCTCGACCCGGCCGAACGCCTCTTGCGCGACCTGCTGGCCGAGCAGCCGCCCCCCGCCCCACCCCTCCAGGCGCGCGCCCTGCTCGAACTGGGCTATGTGCTCGACGAACTCAGCCAGTGGGACGAGGCCGAGCGGCTCTATCACGCTGCCCTGGCGCGCTATCAGCAGAACGGCGACCCACTCGGCCAGGCCAAGGCGCGCAACAACCTGGGCGTTTTGGCGCGCTTCCGCGTCGAGCAGCGCGACGTCCCGCCCGAACGACGCAGCGACCACCTGCGCACGGCCCTGGCGCACCATCAGGCCGCGCTTGCCCTCGCCCAAGCCGCCGGCGACCCCTGGGAAGCCGCCAAAAGCTTTCACGGCCAAGGCATGGCCCACAGCCTGCTGCATGACCCTGCCGCTGCCGAAGCCGCCTTCCAAGAACATATCGCCCGCTGCCAAGCGCTCGACAACTCCGGCGACCAGGCCATCAGCCTCTATGACCTGGCGGCCCACGTCTACCTGCCCCAAGGGCGCCGGCAAGCGGCCCACGCCGCCCTCGCCCAGGCCATCCCCCGCTTGCAGCAGGCGGGCGACGACCTCAGCCTGGCCGAAGCGCTGACCCACCTCGGCAACCTCCACGCCGCCCAGGACAACCCGGCGCAGGCGCAGGCCGCCTATGCCCAGGCTGTGGGCCGCGCCGAATCGCTGCGCGCCCGCGTCACCACGCCCACGGCGCGCGCCGGCACACGCGCCCTGCTCGACGCCGTCTACACTGCGCCGCTGACGCACCACTTGCAGCAGGGCGACGCCGCCGCCGCCTTTAACGCCGGCGAACGCGCCCGCGCCCGCACCCTGTCCGAACTGCTCAGCAGCCCGGACATCCGCCCGCGCAGCGCGGTCGCGCCCGGGCTGTTGGCGCAGCGGGCGGCGTTGCGCGCCCGTCTCGAACAAGCCTATGCCGCCGACCCCCCGCCTGCCGAACCGGCTGAGTTGGCCGCCGCCGCCTTGGCCGACCTGGAGCGGCGCATCGAACTGGCCGACCCGGCGCTGGCCGGGCTGACCGCGCTCGCCCCGCTGACCGTCGACCAGGTGCAGGCACGGCTGCCGGCGCACGCCGCGCTGCTCAGCTATGTGGGCGACGCCGACGACCGGCTGTGGGGCGTGGTCGTGACGCGCCACGACGTGCAGGCGCAGCCCATCCCCACCCCCTCGATCCAGTGGCTGCGCGCCTATCTGGCCGACCACATCGACGGCAGCCGCCGCGGCATCCTCACGCCCGCGCCGGGCGTGCCCTATCTGGAGCCGCCGCGCCAGTTGTTCCCCCCGCTCTACCGCACGCTGCTGGCCCCGTTTGAGCCTTGGCTGGCGGGTGCGCAGACCGTCTACCTCGTGCCGCACGGCCCGCTGCACTATCTGCCCATCGGCGCGCTGACGCCCGACCTGGCCGCGCCGCCCCCGCTGCTGGCCGCGGGCCGCCGCCTCGTCTATGCGCCCAGCGCCACCGTCCTGCTCGACTACTGCCACACGCGGCCGCCCTCGTCGCGCCGGGGCATCCTGGCGGTGGCCCCCCAAGACGATCAACTGCGCCTGACGCAGGGCGCGGCGCGCCGCCTGGCCGAGCAGGGGCAGACCCGCCACGGGCGCAGCGCGGCGCTGCTCGGCCAGGCCGCCACCCGCCGGGCGCTCTTGGACCAGGCGGGCGGCTACGCCGCGCTCTGTTTTTTGGGCCACGGGCTGTTTGACCCGACCTATCCGATGGCCTCGCGGCTGCAGCTTGCCGACGGCCCGCTCTTGGCCGGCGACATCCTGGCCGGCCTGCGGCTCGACGCCGACCTGGTGGCGCTGGCGGCGTGTGAGACGGGGCGCAGCCAGGTGCTGCGCGGCGATGAAATCCTGGGCCTCACGCGCGCCCTGCTCTATGCCGGGGCGCCCTCGCTGCTGGTCACGCTCTGGCGCGTCCACGAAGCGCCCACACGGCTGCTGGTCGAGCGGTTCTTTGCCACGCTCGACCCCGCCGCGCCCGACCCCGCCGCCGCCCTGGCCGCGGCGCAGGGCCGGCTGCGCGCGCTCACCGTGGCCGAGGCGCGCGCCGCCATGACCGCCTGGGATGAACTCTCTCCCGCCGCCGTCGAGACGCAGATCGCCCAACTCTGGCAGATGACCCGGCGCGACCGCCCGCTGCAAGACGACGCGCCGCTCTTCGCCCACCCCTTTTTCTGGTCGCCCTATATCCTGGTCGGCGACCAGCCCCCGGGCGGCTAACCTGTCATCCCGGCGACTCAGCGCGCCAGCAGCGGCAGATAGGCCGACACGGGCGGCTGCGCCGGTTGCGCCGCGGCTGCGCCCGCCGCAGCCGCCCCTTGCAGCGCCACGGGCAGATAGACATCTCCCCCCTCCGGTTCCGGCCCCGGCGTTCGCGGCTGCGGGGCCAGCGCCAGTTCCTGCACGGTTTGGTTGCCCCACACGCCCTGCGGCCTCATGGCGCGCCCGCCCACGCTGAAGCGCACCCGCTGCCCGTCCAGCCCGCAGCCCGCCGCCGCGCCCGCCACGTCGACCTGATAGACCACCTGCCCGTCGACCAGGCGCGTCTGGCCCTGGCCGCAGCGTGCGCCCGCCACCGTCGCCACGACCGCCATCCCCGCGGCAGGGCTGAAGTCGGCGCTGCCCTGCACCGCGCCGTAGAAGGTGGCGGGCGGGGTGGGCAGGCTGGCCGCTTGCTCGACGGCTGCGCCCTGCACCAGCGGCACGCCCTCCAGATAGAACGTGATCGCGCGCGTGGCGTGGATCCAATAGCCGCGCCCCGGCTCAAACTGCGTCAGGTCGTTGACCCAGCCCGGCGCTTGCGGGCTGTAGACCTGCCAGGGGTCGGCCGCGTCCTCGGCGCGATAGCCGTAGACCGTGGTATAGGCGTCCGCAATCGAGGCCAGGGCCTGCGGCAGCGCCCGCGCCTCCAGCAGCGGATAGCTGACCAGGTTCCAGCCCTGGCTGGGCAGCGGCACGGCATAGCCCGACATCAGCAGATACAGCCCCGGCCCCGGCAGCGCCGCCGAGGCGAAGTTCTGCGTGCGGTTGAGCACCGTCGCCAGCCGCCGCCAAGTCGTCTCGTCCCAGAAATAGAGCGCCAGTTCCGCTTCGGGCGCGCCGGCCAGGATCAGGTCCATGCCCAGGTATTGATAGGTTAGACTCGCCTCGCTGTAATCGGCCACCGACGCCGAGGCCTGGATGCGGTAGGCGCGCCCGATGGGGGTCAGCCCCGGCGGCAGGTTTGGAGGCAGGCGGTAGGCGGTCTGCACCACCAAAAAGCCGTCGTCGGGCAGGCTCTTGGGCGGGTAGATCGTGACCGCGCCGTCGCCGCTGGTAAACGGCCCGCCGTGGCTCTTGATGCGTCCGGGGCCGCCGTGGCTTTTGATCCGTCCCGGCCCCGCGCCGATCGTGTAGCCGGTGACCAGCCGCTGTTTGACCGGGTCCGGCCCGACCACGCTGACCCAGACCTCGGCCGCGGGCTGGTTGAGCGTGACGAGTTTTTCGACGCCCGCCGCCAGCGTCACCTGCTGCGGCGCGCCGCCGTTGGGGTAGAGCGTCACCGCCGCCCCCACCCCCCGGATCCCCAGCCGCACGGTGGTGGTGTTGACCGGCGTCAGCGTCAGTTCCGGCGTCCACAGCCCCTGGGCGGCAAAGCGCGGGGCGCCCTCGGCGCTGAGCGGGCTGCAGGTAAAGTGCGTGCGCCCAAAGACGCACAGTTCGTCGCCCGTCTGCGCGCCCCAGGCCTGCACGGCGTTGACCACCGGCTGGCCCAGGTCGACCAGCCGGTCCGCCTTGAGCAGATAGGCGCGCCCGCCTGCCACGAGGTCGCCGGCTGCGCCCAGTTCGATGTTGGCGTCGTCGAGCAGCGGCGGGGCCACGGCCGGCGGCGTGACGGCGGGCGCGGGCTGGATCGTCACCGTGGTCAGGCCAAAGGGCATGGTCGCCGGCCCGGCGTTGGCGGGCGGCGGCGTCTGCAGCTCCGGGTAGGCCAGCCGGATCAACTCCCAGTCGGGCAGTTCGGCCAGGCTCGGCCCGCATTCGGTCTGCCAGCCGCCGCCCGCGGCGCGGAACTCGCTGTTGACCGCCTCATAGGGGTCGCTCATGGCCGTGCCGGTGCAGCTATCCACCGGCGCCAGCAGCCCCTGCGCATCCAGCCCCAGATAGGAGTCCTCTAAAAAGAGCAGATAATGGCCCAGTTCATGCGCCAGCACATTGGGCCAGTCGCTGCCGATGTCGGTCGGCTCGCCGTAGCGGCTCCAGACCGTGCCGATGCGCACCTCGCCGCGCGTGGCGGTGATCGGCTGGGTGAGGCGCGGGTCCATGAGGACGCGTGTCTCGTCGACCACGCCGCCGCGGTTGGCGACCGGGCGCAGTTGGTTGGAGGCATAGAGGCGGATGTCCGCCGTCTCCCACTGCTCGCGGTTCTGATAGACCGTGACCTGGCCCAGCGCCACCTGGCCGTTGCTCCAGTCATAGAGCGCGGCCGAGGTCTGCTGGAGATGCCGGCGCAGCCGCGCCTGAAAGTCCGCATCCTTGCCGGCGTCCCATTCCAGTGAAAGCGTGAGGTCAAAGAGCAGCAGCGGGCTGGCGGCGGAGACGACCAACGGCTGCACGCCGCCCTGCGCCACGGTGTAGCCTTCCACGCCGCCCGCGGTCACGCGCCCGTTGGTGGCGTAGAGCGTGCCCTTGCCGATGCGGCGCAGCGGGGCCAGCGCCAGCAGTTGGTCATTGGGGCGCAACACGCCGTGGCCGGCCAGATAGCCCTGGGCGTCGGTGGTGAGCGGGCGGCCCTGGGCGTCGCGCATCAGGCTGCCCACGGTCTCGGCGGAGGGCAGCCGGTAGACCAGCGCGCCGGCGGCGGCGCTGCCCGCGGCCTGGCGCTCGCGAAAGACGCGCACCTGCATCCCGCGCACGCGGAAGGGGAAGGTCGTGGCGGCGGCATAGGGCCACAGAAAGGGGCCGGGCACGGCGTTGACATAGCGAACGCTGCCCGGCGTGCCGTTATAGGGCGGCTGGGCGGAGACCTCGAAGCGCAGCACGACGTTGTCGTAGCGGCCAAAGAGACCCGACGCCGCCGTATCCCACAAAAAGGTATGCGCCTGGCCGGTGGGATAGGGCGCGGTGGTCAGGTTGCTGGTGGCGCTGCCCGCGGCGGGTTTGGCCTCGAACCACTGGCCGCCGCCGTTGGGCGAGAAAAAGGCGCGCACCTGGCCGGCGGGGTCGCTCTCGGCGTCGAAGAGCGTCAAGGGCATGGCGATCACGCTGTCGGAGAGGATGGCGGGCGTGGAATAGAAGGGCGCGTCCGCCGTCGGCCCCGGCCGCCGCACGGCGATGGCGGGCGGGTTGTTGACGTAGGCTGTCGGTAATGGCCGGTTCCAGAAGATTTGGCCGTCGCTGTGGACAATGTCCAACGTGCCGTCGCCGTTTATGTCGCCGAGCGCGATGGGGCCATTTAAGCCAGCGCCGACGGTGGTAGACGTGGCAAAATTGCCCCGCCCATCGTTGAAGAGGACTTGGTACCGGCCGTCTTTGTCGCGTGCGACGATGTCGAAGGTATCATCGCCGTTGAGATCGCCGATTTCTAGCCAGCTTGATCCCCTGAGCCAATCATAATCAAGGCGTACTGGAACCAGATTAGCGTCTGAAAAGCTGCCGCGACCGTCGTTAAAGTAAATCACATTCTCGTCAGCTATCTGGGCAATGATGTCGAGAGAGCCGTCGCCGTTCATGTCGCCCAGCGTTACCTCGGTCGTCTCGTCAGGACCGGGGACAAAGAGGCCGCGGGTCGGAAAATTGCCGGAGCCGTCGTTGAAATAAACTTCGCTTAGGGCATAGGTATCAAAGGACGTTCGGGCGACGACAATATCTATGGCGTCATCATCGTTCAGGTCGCCGACCGCGATGTCTTCAGTATCGTAAGATTCCACACCAAAGACTACCCAGCGCGGGAAGTTCCCCCGTCCATCGTTGAAATAGACTGTTCCATCAGCGACAATATCCAGAGAGCCATCGTTATTCATGTCGCCGAGCGCATAGACAGCGCTGGGCAAGGTGACAACCGTAGGAAAGCTGCCGCTGCCATTGTTCAGGTAAACGTTGGTCCCTCCGGCCATATCCAATGCGCCGTCGCCGTTGAGGTCGCCCAGCACGTCGACAGAACCCGGAGAGGGTAGCGCGGTCGGAAAGCTGCCACTGCCATTGTTCAAGTAGATGTAGCTCTGCCCATTACCTCCGGCGACGATATCGAGCGCCCTATCGGCGTTCAGATCGCCCACGGCGATGGTCTCATTGTCTATCGCCAGACTGTTGAAGTCTGTCCCCATGACAAAGTTGTTGTAGCCGTCATTAAAATAGATAAAATCCTGGTTTGTGTTGCCGGTGACAATGTCCAAAGCGCCGTCGCCGTTCAAATCGCCGACGGCTGCGGCCCGAATATACTCATAGGTCGTGAAGAAGACAGAGGAGGAGAAGTTGCCAGCGCCGTCGTTGAAGTTGACCAGCGTCTCGTCGTCGCCACCCCCGGCGACGATATCGAGATGCCCATCGCCGTTTAGGTCGCCAACTGCCACCGCATCAATCCAGCCTGGATCGAACGTCGCCGTGCTAGGGAAATTGCCCATGCCGTCGTTGAAGTAGACGAGTCCCGGGCCGCTGTCTCCTTGTCCGGCAACGATGTCAAGCGCGCCGTCGCCGTTGATGTCACCGATAGCGATTTCGCGTGCGTAGGTACTATAGGATACCAAGGAAAGGAAGCTGCCTTGTCCATTGTTAAAATAGACTTTCTCATTGGCAACAATATCCAGTGCACCGTCGCCGTTCAGGTCGCCAAGCGCCAGTGAATTTAAATCGTCCACACTAAAGGAGGCAGAACGGGAAAATCCGCCGCTGCCGTTGTTGAAGTAGACCATCCCCTGTTGGCCGTAATAGCCGCCGACGACGATGTCAAATGCGCCGTCGCCGTTGAGGTCGCCAACCGCCACCGCACTCGTCCTGTCGCCGCTAGGCTCCAGCGGAACAGCCGTGAATTTGCCGGTACCCTGATTGAAGTAGAAGTAGTCTTGTCCATCACCTACGGCGACGATATCCAAAGCGCCATCGCCATTGAGGTCGCCAACTGCCAAGTCAGCGATTGAGTCGTTACTAAAGGTCCGGGCATCGGCAAAGCCGCCGCGCCCATTGTTAAAGTAGACCTTACTTGGCTCATCATAGTTACCAACTACAATATCGAGGTCGCCATCTCCGTCCATGTCGCCCAGTGCGACTGAACTCGTCGAGTCGCTGCCGGGGCCGAAGAATGTTCTGCGATTAAACGTCGGGTTGGCGGCGTGGGCGGGGTGGGGCCAGAACGCTGCAACCATGAGGGCGGCGAACAACAGCGCGGCCAGGGCTTGGACGGCCGCGGCGGGCCGCGGCGCAGACGAGACAGACAGGCGGGGGGCGGGGGAAAACGGCATTGGAGTTCTCCTGGAACAAATAGGGCGTCGGTGCGAGAACGCTGCCTTGGGTGCGGGTGCAGGCCGCACTCGAACGGGCGCGCGGCGGATCGCTTTCGCCGGCCCGCGCGTTTAATCCTCACGGCCCTTGGGCGTACTCAGGATAGAAAGCCAACACGTTCCGCCTCTATCCAGCCAAGGAGCCAACCATGCTGATCGCCAACTCTTTCGAAAAGCGGGTCAAAGAGCTTGCCGCCCGCAGCGGTCTCAAGCTCGCCGAAGTCAGCACGTCGCGCGCCAAACTGCTCTTTACCGTCGGCGGCCACACGCAGCCGCTCTGGATCCTACCCTACGGCACGGTGTGGGAGTTCTCCTGCCCCAGCGTCGTGGCCGTGGACGATGCCGCCGCCTTCCCCCAGGGCCTGCTGGTGACCGTGCTCCAGATCAACGCCACCAACAAGTGCGGGTTCTGGT
>JADLFO010000278.1 GCA_020845455.1 Caldilineaceae bacterium | reverse complement strand
CCCTTCAAGGTCGCCGAGTTTGACATCATGTACAACGAGGGCATCTCCACCACCGGCGACCTCATCGACCTCGGCGTGGAGAACGATATTATCGCCAAACGCGGCAGCTTCTTCAGCTATGGCGACCTGCGCTTGGGCCAAGGCCGCGAGAACGCCAAGACATTCCTCTTTGAAAATCCGCAAGTGGCGCAGGAGATCAACCGGCGTGTGCGCGACAACTATGGTCTGCCGGTGAACTTTGAGCCGGCTGCCCCGCTGCTCGGCGCAGGAGTCGGGGTCGCAGTTGAGACGCCGGGCAAGTCGAGCCGGGCCGCCGCGCCGGCGGTCAGCGCCGACGACAATGATCTGGAGCTTGACTTGGACGGCGAGATTCCAACCCTCTTTAGTGAGGCTGCCTGATTACTCCCTCCTTTACCCGCTGTCCTAGACCCGCACGTCTATCGCCTCCGCAACGATAGCATGCACACAGCCCCGCCGGTTGGCATGACCGGCGGGGCTGTGTTTTGGAGAGCAAGCGCCATTGGCGCATCACCGTTCTTGACGGACTTCGCCGCGCTGTGAACAATAGGCGGGATGAACAGCTATTTTCACTTCGAGCAACACGCCACGGCCGGCGCGGCTCGGCGCAGCACCTTTCATACCCCCCACGGGCCGATCGAGATGCCGGCGTTTGCGCCGGTCGGCACGCTGGCGAACGTCAAGACCCTGGAACCGCGCGACCTAGAAGAACTCGGCTGCGAGTTGATCCTCGCCAACACCTATCATCTCTATCTGCGCCCCGGCCATCAATTGGTGGAACGCATGGGCGGGCTGCACCGTTTTATGGCGTGGCCGGGGCCGATCCTGACCGATTCGGGCGGCTATCAGGTCTTCAGCCTGGCGCATCAGCGCCGCGTCGACGACGACGGCATAACCTTTCGCAGCCACATCGACGGCAGCCTGCACCGCTTCACGCCCGAGATCGTCATGCAGATCGAACAGGCGTTGGGGCCAGACATCGCCATGGTCTTGGACGAATGTCCCGACCCGCTCGACCGGCTGTATAACGAGCAGGCGTTGACCCGCACCCACCGTTGGGCCGAACGCTGCAAGCTGGCCCACACCCGCGCCGACCAGGCGCTGTTTGGCATTGTCCAGGGCGGCGTCTTCCCTGATCTGCGCCAGGCCAGCGCCGCCTTTCTGGCCGGGCTGGACTTTACCGGCTATGCCGTGGGCGGGCTGGCCGTGGGCGAAACCAAAGAGCAAATGTATCAGACGCTGGACGAGACCTGCCCGGCGCTGCCCGCCGGCAAACCCCGCTATCTGATGGGGGTGGGTGCGCCGGAAGATATCTTCGAAGCGGTGGCGCGCGGCATCGATATGTTCGACTGTGTGCTGCCCACGCGCATTGCGCGCAACGCCTCGCTGCTCACCTCCGACGGGCGCATCAATCTGCGCAATGCCAAATTCGCCGAAGACCCGCGTCCGGCGCAAGAAGACTGTGCCTGCTACACCTGCCGCACTTTCAGCCGGGCCTATCTGCGCCATCTCTACAAGGCCAACGAGATCACCGCGCTGCGGCTGGGCACCATCCACAACGTCTACTTTCTGCTGGAGCTGATGCGCCGCATCCGCGCCACGATCGAGGAGGGGACGTTCGACGACCTGCGCGCCGTTTTCCTCGAGCGCTATCAGATCAGCAACCAAGAGGTACGTCACGAACAGCGCCGCCGCCGGCGCGCCGCCCTTACCGGCACGGCCTAGCCGCTCCGGCCCACTCATAACAAGGACCCATCGTTGAGCGAAATCATCCAAGCCATCGTTCTTGGCATCGTGCAGGGCGCGACCGAGTTTATCCCGGTCAGCAGCAGCGGCCATCTGGTGATCGTCCCCTGGCTGCTCGGCTGGCCCGCGCCGTCGCTCTTGTTTGACACCATGCTGCACTGGGGCACGCTGCTCTCAATCGTGCTGGTCTTTTGGCGTGAACTGTGGGCGATCTTCGTCGCGACACTGCGCAGCCTGGTGCGGCGCTCGCTGGCGGATCCCAACGCCCGCCTGGGCTGGTTCATCGTGATCGGCAGCATCCCGGCGGCGCTGATCGGGCTGCTTTTCCTAGACTTTTTCGAAAGCCTTTTTCACAGCCCCTTGGCCGCGGGGTACTTTCTCTTTGTCACCGCCGGGGTGTTGAGCTTGAGCGAACTGATCGCACGCAGACGGGCGATAGGCGAAGACCTGACGCGCCTCAGCTTGGGTCAGGCAACCAGCATCGGCCTCGCCCAAGCGGTCGCCTTGGCCCCCGGCATCAGCCGCAGCGGCAGCACCATGGCGGTGGGGCTGGCCGGCGGGCTGCGCCGCGATGAGGCGGCCCGCTTCAGCTTTCTACTCGGCACGCCCGCCTTCTTCGGGGCCGGGCTGTTGCAGTTGATCGACGCGCTCTCGACCGACGCCGCCGAAGTGGCAAGCCAAGCGCCGCTGTTGATCATCGGCTTTGTGGTCAGCGCGCTGGCGGGCTATCTGGCGATCCGCGGCCTGCTGGCCTATCTGCGCCGCCACAGCCTCTATGTCTTTGCAGTCTACTGCGTGGCCCTGGGGTCGGTGGTGGTCGGGCTGCATCTCTTCTAACCGAGGCTAATTTGGATCGCATGCCGCCGCTGCGTCTGCCTACCCGGCTTTTACTCTGGGTGCTGCTGCTCCTGTTGCCGGCCGGGGCAGGCTGTACGACCGCGGCCGTTGCCACCCCGCGCCCGGTGCTGATCACCATTGCCGGGTCGACTGCCATGCATCCCGTGCTGCAAGAGTTGACCGACGCCTTCACGCGCCGCTACCCTAATGTGATCTTTACCCTCCGCGGCGGCGGCAGCACGCTGGGCGAAGAACAGATCGCCGCGGGTCGGATCGACCTGGCTGCCAGCACCCTGTTCCCGCCGGAGAAGACAGCGCCGGGAAGCGCGCGCTTGGTGCGTGTCCCCATCGGCGTCGACGGGCTGGCCGTGATCGTCCATGCCGCCAACCCGGTCGCCGACCTCACCGTCGAGCAACTGCGGCGCGTCTACAGCGGGGACATTCTGGATTGGGCAGAGGTCGGCGGCGATGCGGGGGAGATCGAGTTGGTCAGCCGCGAGGATGGCAGCGGGTCACGCCGGCTCTTTGAAGAACGGGTGATGCAGGAGGAAGCTGTGTCGCTGGCCGCCGTGGTGATGCCCACCAGCCGCGATGTGGTGAACTATGTCGCCAAGACGCCGCTCGCCATCGGCTATGTCTCGCGCGGGCTGGTGATGAACAACGCTGCGAGCGCGCCCTCTGCACCGGGCAGCGTGGCGACGCCCGCGCCGCTGCGCGTACATGTGGTGGCGGTGGGGGGGGTCGTACCGTCGTTGACAGCCCTGCGCCAACAGGAGTATGCGCTGATCCAGCCGCTCTATCTGATCAGCCGGGGGCAGGGCCGCGACACGCTGCGCCTGTTTATCGACTTTGTGCTCAGCCCCGCCGGCCAGGGCATCGTAGCGCGCTACCACTTGCCGGTGCGCTGACGCATTTACCAATTTGATCTTATGCGTGGGGTATGCTATACTACTCGACTGTAAGCAAAGGGCGGTTGCCCGGCGCACCCGGACGTCTCAATCGAGGCATGTGTGACGAAAGTGGGCGAAACCCCACTTTTCTTGTTGTATGGGGTCTTGTTGGATGGGGTTTGGTTGTTAGGATTTTGTGGTGTGGAGCCTTGTGGTAACGGGCAGACTCGATTCTTGAAGGGGTACCTATGTCCAAAGCTTTAATTGCTGGCATCAATCAAGTTGCGACCGATAAGGGTCTCGACCGTGAAGTCATTTTTCAGGCAATTGAAGCGGCCTTGATTTCCGCCTATAAGCGCAATTATGGCTCGATCGCCAACGTGAGTTCCGAAGTGGACCGCGTCACGGGCGAGATGCGGGTCTATGCCGAGCGCGAGGTGGTGGAAGAAGAGCTAAACGAGCGCACCGAGATCACGCTCGACAAAGCGCGCAAGCTCCACCCCAGCACCAAGCTTGGCGATGTCGTCAAGGTCGAGAGCAAACCGGACGATTTTGGGCGCATCGCCGCGCAGACGGCCAAACAGGTCATCTTGCAGCGTATCCGCGAAGCCGAGCGCGACACGGTCTTTGAGAATTTCGCCCATCGCGTGGGCGAGGTGATCAACGCCCAAGTACGCAGCACCGACAACGCCTCCGGCGCGGTCACCGTGATGTTGGATGAAAAGCACGAAGCGCTGCTCATGCGCGAAGAACAGATCCCCAACGAACGGCTGCGCCGCGGCGACTATGTCAAGGTCTATGTAGTCGACGTCCATAAGAGCACGCGCGGGCCGGTGATCAAGCTGAGCCGCACCCATCGCAATCTGCTGCGCCGCCTGATGGAGCAGGAGATCCCCGAAGTGCGCGATGGCACCGTCGAGATCAAGGCCATCGCCCGCGAGCCGGGCGCGCGCAGCAAGTCCGCGGTCGTCGCCACCGTGCCGGGCGTAGACCCGGTGGGGAGCTGCGTCGGCATGCGCGGGCTGCGCATCCAAAACATCGTCAACGAACTGGCCGGCGAAAAGATCGACGTGGTCGAATGGAGCACCGAGGTGCAGAGCTATATCGCCAACGCGCTCAGCCCGGCCAAGGTGAACAGCGTCTATCTGGACGAGACAGGCAGCATCAAGACCGCCATCGTGGTAGTGCCCGACCGCCAGTTGAGCCTGGCAATTGGCAAAGAGGGGCAGAACGCCCGTCTCGCTGCCAAGCTGACCGGCTGGCGCATCGACATCAAAAGCGAAAGCGAAGCCATGAAGGAAGGGTTGGACCGGTTGGCCGCCGAACAGGCGCAGCAGAGCCGCGCTGTCGACCTCTTCTCGGTGGTGGAACGCTTCTTGCAGGACGAGGAGCAGCCTGCGATCCAGCCCTCGCTGGGCGAGGACCTGCTCAGCAAGGCCGCCCGCGCCTTGGAAGAGATGGAGGGCCGCGCCGCCGAAAGCACCGGCGAGGGCGAACTGCCGGTGGAGATGCCTGAGCTGCCGGTCGAACACCGCGATTTCAGCGACTTCTGGCCCGCCGAAGGCTTCGAAACGCCCGAACTGCCGGTGACCGAAGCCCTGGAACCGGAAGAGGAAACCGCACCGGTCTTCGAAGCGCCGGTTGAGGAACTGCCCAGCGTGCAGAGCAAGGAAACCCCGCTCGGCGTAGAGGAAGAGGGTGAGGCAGAAATCACCCGCATCCAGGACTTGCCCCAGGTGATCACCGCCGACATGCTGCGGGCGCGCAAGGCCCAAGGTCGCGAGCGCTCACTCGACGAAATCGAGATCCCCGCCGAACTGCTGGTCGGTCTGGACGAGGAAGAAGAGGTCGTCGAAGAGTGGGAAGAGGAAGAGGAAAGCCGCAAGAAGAGCCGCGGCCCGGCCAAGCCCAAGGGTAAAGGCAAACCGGTCAAGAAATCGACCAAACCCGAACCCAAGGCCAAGGGCAAAAAGTGGCGTCCCGCCAA
This sequence comes from Caldilineaceae bacterium, assembly GCA_020845455.1. Classification (GTDB taxonomy): domain Bacteria; phylum Chloroflexota; class Anaerolineae; order Caldilineales; family Caldilineaceae; genus QEUY01. Next base: position 2,228 of record JADLFO010000278.1, on the reverse strand, counting down.
GGATAACGACAGGTTTGGCGGGCGCTTCTAGCGGGCAGTACAGAGAGCGGGCGCATCGTGCAAAAGACGCGCGGGCCTCGGCCCAAACATGTGCCCCAGCGGACATGTATCGCTTGCCGGGGGGTGGAAGGCAAGCGATCACTTGTCCGGCTGGTGCGGGCCGAGACAGGCATTGAAGTGGACCCTACCGGCAAGAAAGCCGGACGAGGGGCCTATCTCCACCCTTATCAAACATGCTGGCGGGCCGTGTTGCGCGGCAATCGTCTTGAACAGGCGCTGCGCACCCGGCTGAGCGATGAAAACCGCCAGGCGTTGGTCGCGTATATGGCGGCGTTGCCCGAATCAGAGGCAGCAGACCCGGAAGCTGCGAGCGAGAGAGAGCAATGAATGGCCGATTAGCTGCACAACTTGTGCATCCCGATGGCAGCCTGTAGGGTAGGCTGGTGGGAGCGGCAAGCCAACCGTCTAGGCGGGGGCTTGCCAAGAAGGATGGGTCCAAAGCGGAGGCCGCACATGGTCTAGCCTAGTTGCTGAACTGCCCCGCTGACCCCTGCTCTTGCCTCCTGCTTTCCCCTACCGCCATTGGACGACCCCGCGCCGACCTGCGCTCAATATCGAATTGCCGCACCCGACGTCTTGACTAGCAAGGATGGGCGCGCGTCTGCTCACGGCTAGACCCCCACGCCATCGTGAGCTTCTGCCCGGCGCAGCCGGGTCACAGTGAATATGGCGTAGGGGATCTTTTGAGCAACTTGCTCATGTAACAGGAGGTTTGGATCCATGGCAACCAAAAGCAAAGCAAAATCGCGCCCGCACGAGTTAGAAGAGGCCGTGGTCGACAACAAACAGGCGGGTAACCGGCGGGATGACCGTGGTAAAAACCACAAGCCGGCCCACAAGTCCGCGTCTCGCCCCGAAAAAGCGGCGCGCGCCGAACCTAAAGTCGTCAACAGCGTGATGGTCGGAGATTCGATCACGGTGCGCGACCTGGCCAAGCTGATGGAGCGCAGCCCCATCGACTTGATCAAGGTCCTGATGCAGTATGGCATCATGGCGCCCATTACCCACAGCATCGACCACGACACCGCGGTCATCATGGGCGAAGAGTTGGGCATTCAGGTCAACTGGCCTGAATCCGAAGCGCCCTCTGCCGCGGAAGTAGAGGCCGCCCCGGAACAGCCGCAGACGGCCCAGACCTTTGTGCAGCGCGTGCGCAGCCAAGAACAGGCCGAAAACCTGGTTGAACGGCCGCCTGTGGTGGCGGTGTTGGGCCATGTCGACCATGGCAAAACCACCTTGCTCGACCGCATCCGCCACACCAATGTGGCGGCGGGTGAGGCAGGCGGCATTACCCAACGCACCGGCGCCTATCAGGTGACGGTGGACGGGCGCAAAATCACGTTCTTGGACACGCCGGGCCATGAGGCCTTTACCGCTATGCGCGCGCGCGGCGCCCAAGTGACCGACATCGTCGTCTTGGTGGTGGCTGCCGACGACGGCGTGATGCCCCAAACGCGCGAGGCGATCAGCCATGCCAAGGCCGCCGGCGTCATCATCATCGTGGCGCTGAACAAGGTGGACCGCGCCAACGCCAACCCGCAGCGCGTGATGGAGGAATTGGCCAAGGAAGGCTTGCAGGCCGAAGAATGGGGCGGCGACACCATTGTCGTGCCCATCAGCGCGCTGCAAAACATCGGCATCGACGACCTGCTGGAAAATATCCTGATCGTCGCCGAGTTGGAGCAGTTCAAGGCCAACCCCAAGGGCAAATGTGTCGGCACGGTCATCGAATCCGAACTGGACAAGTTCCGCGGCGTAACCGCAACCCTGCTGGTGCAAAACGGCACGCTCCGCCGCGGCGACGCCCTTGTAGTCGGCAACACCTGGGGCCGCATCAAGGCGATGTTCGACCATGACGGCAACATCTTAAAAGAGGCCGGGCCAAGCGCCCCGGTCGTGGTCTTGGGCTTGCAAGAAGTGCCCAAGGCGGGCGACATCTTTGAGGTGATGGGCAGCGACCGCGAGGCGCGCCAGATCGCCGAAGAGCGCCAAGATGAGCGCGCCCGCGCCGCCCAAACCGCGCCACGCCGCCAAATGTCGTTGGAAGAGGTCTTTGCCCGCTTTGAAGGCGGCGAGACCAAGACCTTGAACCTGATCGTGCGCGCCGACATGCAGGGCACGCTGGAGCCGGTGGTCAAGAGCCTGGAAGACCTGGCGAACGACGAGAT
>JADLFO010000277.1 GCA_020845455.1 Caldilineaceae bacterium | reverse complement strand
GCCAGTCTACGACCTTACCGTGCCGGGCAACCACTGTTTTGTGGCGGACAATATCCTCGTTCATAACAGCATCGAACAGGACGCGGACGTGGTATTATTTATCTACCGCGAGGATTACTATATCGAAGACTCAGACCGCCAAAACATCGCCGATGTGCTGGTGGCAAAACACCGCCACGGCTCCACCGGCAATGTCAGCCTTTTCTTCCGCAAGGAACTGACCCAGTTCCGCGACCTGGAGATCCAGCGCACTGAATTGGATTACTGACGATCAGAATATTGATGACTAGACTATTGTAGACTATGGATGATTCGATTCCCGATGGCTTGGATTGTGAGCAGATTGGCCTATTGACAGGGGGAGCCAGCGCTTATGTCTACTGTCCCATCCGCCGCGTTTATCGGCTTTCCCGACGGCAAAGTGCGCCCGGTCGCCGTGCCCGACCTCTTCTTCAGCGACCTGCTGCCGCAGATCGACGACCTGGCCGAACTCAAGTTGACGCTGCACTGTTTCTGGCTGCTCAACGAGCAGAGCGGCGACTACCGCTATCTGCGCGGCGACGACCTGCGCGGCGACGAAAAACTGCTCACCAGCCTGGCGCTCGACCACGACCTGCGCACCCCGGAGGCAGCCTTGGAAGATGCCCTAGCCCGCGCCGTAGCGCGCAACACGCTGCTGCGGCTGGATGTCACGCTGGGGCCGGAGACCGGCGCCCCCGGCAGCACGGTCGTGGAGGACTGGTACTTTGTCAATACGGTCAAAGGCCGCCAGGCCATCGCCCTCATCCGCCAAGGGCGGCTGCGCGATGTGCAGTCGGCCCTGCCCGACGAAGCGCGGCTGCGTGTCCAAAAGCCCACGATCTTCGTCCTCTATGAACAGAACGTCGGCGTGCTCACCCCGCTCTTGGCCGACCAACTGCGCGATATGGAAAAGACCTATGCGCCGCAGTGGATCCAAGATGCCTTTGAGATCGCCATCAGCCGCAATAAACGCAACCTGCGCTATATCCTAGGGATTCTAAAACGCTGGGAGACGGAAGGTCGCGACGGAGACCTCGATGAAGAGTCTAGACGAGATACTGAAGAACGCCGGCGACGGCTCTATATCCCCGATGAGTTCTCCGATATCATCATCGGCTGACCCGGACGGGCGCGGCAAGCATCCGGAGAAGGCAGCGCGCGACCCGCATCTGCTCGGCGACACCTGCCCGCTCTGCGGCGGGGCCGGGTTTGTGGTGGCGGACGTGCCCGTCGGTCACCCCGATTTTGGCAAGGCCATCCCCTGCCGCTGTCGCCAACAGGAACGGCTGGCGCGCAAGCTGGCCGCCATTCAGAACATCAGCAGCCTGCACAGCCTGGCCCAACTGACCTTCGAACATTTTATCCCCGAACCAGCGCACCTTTCGCCGGATAAGGCGGCCAATCTACGCCGCGCCTACGAGACCTGTCTCTACTATGCCCAAGAGCCGGAAGGCTGGTTGGTGCTGAGCGGCACCTACGGCTGTGGCAAGACGCACTTGGCCGCAGCCATTGCCAATGCACGCGTGGCCCTGGGCGAACCTGCCGTCTTTATGGTCGTGCCCGACCTCCTCGACCATCTGCGCTCGACCTACAGCCCGCAGAGCGAGGTGAGCTATGACTCGCTCTTTGAGCAGTTGCGCACCACGCCGCTGCTGATCCTGGACGACCTGGGCACGCAGAGCGCTACCCCTTGGGCGCAGGAGAAGCTCTTTCAACTGCTCAACCACCGCTATAACGCCCGGCTGCCCACCGTCATCACCACCAACCAGCGCATCGACGACCTGGACCCACGGCTGCGCAGCCGCCTGCTCGACCCCAAACTGGTCTCGCGCTACACGATCATCGCCTCCGATTTCCGCACCGGCAATACACCCACGCAGAGCGAACTGAGCACGCTCTCGCTGCATCGCGAGCAAACTTTTGAGGCCTTTGACCGGCGCCGCTATGACCTACCTGGCGAAGAGCGGATGAATCTGCAGGAAGTGGTCACTACCTGCGAGCAATACGCCCAGGATCGGAACGGCTGGCTGGTGCTGAGTGGCAATCACGGCGCAGGCAAGACTCATTTAGCCGCCGCCATCGCCAATTACGTCGCCGCGGGCGCGTCCGGCGAAGTGATGTTCATCATGGTCCCCGACCTGCTTGACTATCTGCGCGCCGCTTTTGGCCCGCAGGTCAGCATGTCCTATGACCGGCGCTTTGACGAAGTCAAGAAGGCCTCCTTCCTGATCTTGGATGACTTGGGGACCGAGAGCGCCACCCCCTGGGCCAGAGAAAAGCTCTTTCAACTGCTCAACTATCGCTACAGCGCCCGGCTGCCTACGGTCATCACCACCAGTTCTGCGCCGGAGGAGATTGACCCATGGCTACAGACGCGCATGTTCGATACTGATCACTGCCGCTTCTGCCGCCTGCGCGTGCCCGCCTTCCGCCGCGGCCGCACCGAGGGCACACCCCGGCCGCGCACCCGCAGCCACAAATAAATGGTTTTGACCCGGCGTCGCGCAGGGGAACTTCCCGCCCCTTTTGGGCGTACTATACGCAGTGTGCTATACTCGAACCGGCCCTGAAGACAAGACTTCAGGGGTCGTGTGGCAGTTTGACGGGGAGAGGAGCTCTATGACCCTTCACAAATGGATGCGCACAACCCGGTGGGCCGCCGCGCCGGTGTTGGCGCTGCTGGTGGTTGCGTGTGGGACAGCCGCCGAGCCGCCGCTGCCCACCCGCACCCCGGCGCCTACCTTCACCCCGACCACGGAAAGCGCACCCCCGCCGGTCGAAGCGCCGCCGGCCGCCCAGGAGCAGCCTGTGCAGCCCCCCGCGCAGCCGCAGACGACAACGCAAGAAATCCAGACCGAAGGCCCGCCGCCGACGCCGGCGCCCGCCCAAGAAGTGGCGGCAACCCCACCCGCGCCCCCCGCCGCAGCCGAGGTAGTGGCCAACACGACCATGAATGTGCGCGGCGGCCCCGGCACCAACTACAACATCGTCGGCGCGGCCAACCAAGGTCAGCGCTACCCGGTGATCGGCAAAAGCCCAGACGGAACCTGGTGGCAGATCAACTACAACGGCCAGCCCGGTTGGGTCTTTGGCGAACTGGTGACGGCGCAGAACACGCAGGCGGTCGCGGTGGCCTCCAACATCCCGCAGCCCCCGCCCCCCACCGCCACCCCCATCCCGCAGCCGACGCCGGTTCCCCAGCCCCAGCCCGAACAGCCGACCCCGGCGCCGCAACAGCCCGCGCCCCCGGCCAACAATGACAACTTCCCCTTCGCCTTGGCCGATACTGCACAATGTGCGCCCAATGCGGGCAACACCTATTTCGAGGGCTTTGTGCGGCGCAGTGACAACTCGCCGCTGAACGCTGTCTGTGTGCATATCGCCTTCTATGGGCCGCGTGGCACGAAGTGCTCAGGCTGCGATGGCGTCGGCGATGGCAAATGGGGGTTTTCCCCCTTTGGCGGCCCTGCGCCAGCCGGTACATTTGTCGAAATCTTTGTGGTCCCCTGTGAAGGCGCGATGCCGCTGGGTGGGCAAACAGAACAGACGGGCTTTGGCAATCTGACACCGCAATCGCCCAAATGGTCACGCGCCATCAATTCAAGTGAGCAGTGTACCGGCATCACTTTCTACCAGAAGTAACTACTTACTTGAAGGCTGCCTTCGCAACTGCCGCGCGCCAGACGATCATCCTGTGGGTCAGCCTGCTCGTTTTGGACGGGCTGACCCTTTTGGCGCTGCGCACGCCCCCCGCCCGCGCCTGGCTCTGGAACCAGACCGGCGAAGAAGCCTTTGCCGCCCAGGTCAAGGGGCTGACCGACCTGCTCTCCGGCCAACTGCGCCCCCGGCTGGACGTGCAGCCCGCCGCCGCCATGCAGCACGTCGACGTCGATCCCTTTGGCGTCAATGTCTTCTTGGAGCAGGAAGCCGACCCGGCCAAGCGCGCCCTGGCCGTGCAGATGGCCGCCAACGCAGGCTATCACTGGCTGCGCCAAGAGTTCCCCTGGGAAGATATCGAGATCCACGCCAAGGGTGATTTTGAAGACCGCCGCCACGAACCCTACCGCTCCGCCTGGGACAAATATGACCATATCGTCGACCTGGCCGAGCAGCACGGCATGGAGCTGATCGTCCGGCTGAGCAACCCGCCCGCCTGGAGCCGCGCCACAGGCGACGATATGGGCAGCTTTGCCCCGCCCGACGACAATGCCGACTTTGCCGATTTCGTGGCCGCGGTCGTACGCCGCTATCAGGGGCGCATCCGCTACTATCAACTCTGGAACGAACCCAACATCTACCCCGAATGGGGCAACTACCCCATCAGCCCCGAAGACTATACCGAACTGCTCAAAGCCGGGGCCGAGGCCGCCCGCGCCGCCGACCCCAACGCCGTGATCATTGCCGGCGCGCTGGCCGCCACCATCAACCTCCAGCCCGACCGGCCCAACCCGGACCAGAACAGCCTGAGCGATTTTATCTTCTTGCAGCGCATGTATGACGCCGGAGCCGCGCCCTATTTCGACATCATGGCGGTGCAGGGCTATGGGCTGTGGAGCGGCCCTACCGACCGGCGCATGCACCCGCGCGTGCTCAACATCAGCCACCACCTCTTTATCCGCGACCTGATGGTCGCCAACGGCGACGCGGCCAAGCCAATCTGGATCTCGGAGATGAACTGGAACGCCGCGCCCGACGATGTCGAGCCGCGCTATGGCCGCGTCAGCCTAGCGCAGCAGGCCGCCTATCTGCCCTTGGCCTATACACGCGTGCGCACCGAATGGCCCTGGATCGGCGTGGCGAACACCTGGTATCTCAAACGCGCCACCGATGCCTGGGAGCAGAACCGCCAGCCCGAAGCCTATTTCCGGCTGCTCGCGCCCGACTTTACGCCCCAGCCGGTCTATACTGCCATGGCGGAGTATATCGCCAGGCTGGGCGCAGCCGCGACCCCTACGCCATGACCTCCCCCTCGCTGCCGAACTATGCCCGGCATCTCCCGCGCTGGGCGCGCCCGGCCTCGCTCTCAGCGGCAGAGCGCCGGCACGCCGCCCATCTCGCGCTGGCGGGCGTGCTGCTGATGGCGCTGGCGCTGCGTCTCTACCGGCTGGACGGCTCCAGCCTGTGGAGCGACGAGGGCAACACCTGGGCGCTGGTGCAGCGTTCTTGGGGGCAGATCGCGCACGACGCCGCCGTAGACATCCACCCCCCCGGCTATTACTGGCTGCTCAAGCTGTGGAGTGGGCTGTTTGGCAGCAGCGCGGCAGCGATACGCAGTTTCTCGGCGCTGCTCGGCACAGCGCTGGTGGGCATGGTCTATGCCGTCGGGCGGCGGGCTGCGCCCGCCGCGAGCGTTGGGCTGGGGTTGACCGCGGCCCTGCTGGCCGCGGTCAACCCCTTTCAGATCTACTACAGCCAAGAAGCGCGCATGTATATGCTGCTGGCCGTGGCCGGCGCAGGGCTGTTCTGGGCGCTGCTCGCCTGGTTCGACCGTGAGGGTGCGGGGCGCGGCGTCGCCGGCCCGGCGTTGGGCTTTATCGCCGCGGGCAGTCTGGGGCTGTGGACGCACTACAGCTTTCCGATCCTGCTCAGCGCCGCGGGGCTGGCCTATCTCTGGCACTGGCGCGGGCTGTTGGCCGCATCTCGCCACCCCACCCGCAGCCTGACGGTCTTCACCCTGGCGAATCTGGCCGTAGTGGGCAGCTTTGCCCCCTGGCTGCCGACCGCGGTCGCGCGCGTGCTTGCCTGGCCCAAGGGCGGCGTCGTGACTGCGCCCGCCGAGGGCGTCCGGCTCACACTGCACATGCTGCTCTTCGGCCCGCTGCACGACCTGCCCGACCCCATCTGGCCCTGGCTGGCGGCGGCAGGGCTGCTGCCTCTGCTTGGCCTCACAGCGCCGGCACGCCGCGCCCGGGGGGTCGCCCTGGGGCTGTGGCTGCTGGCCCCGGTGGCGTTGATGTTCGGCCTGGGACTGTTCAGCGATGCCTTTCTCAAATTTCTGCTGGTCGCCTCGCCCGCCTGGCTGCTCTTGATCGCCGCCTCCCCCGATCTGCTGCCCTGGCCGAATGCCGGTCGCGGGCTGTTGATCGCCGGCGCGGCCCTGCTGGCGGCGCTGACCCTGCCCGCCTACTTCGCCGGCCCCAATAGCCGCGATAACTATGCCGGAGTGGCGCGCTATATCGCCGCCACCGGCGACCCAGCCACCGACCTGGTGATCCTGGACGCGCCGGGGCAGGCCGATGTCTGGCGCTACTATGACCCAGGGCTGCCCGTGCTGGCGCTGCCCGGCCGGCGCCCGCCCGACGCCGCCGCCACCCAAGCCGCGCTCGACGCCGCCGTCGGCGGCAAGCGCCAACTCTTTGCGCTCTTCTGGGCCACCGATGAAGCCGACCCGCAGCGCATCGTCGAAAGCCGGCTCGACCAGCACGCCTTCCGCGGGCTGGAAAGCTGGCAGGGCAACGTGCGCTTTGTGGTCTATACCCAACCCCAGGCCCTCACCTGCACCGAGTTGACCCCGCCCGCCGCCTTTGGCGGCACGTTCGAACTGCTGGCGCACTGCCAGCCCAACCTGCCGCAGACGGTGGCCTCCGGCCAAACCGCACTGGTGGAGCTGCGCTGGCGGGCATCCGCGCCGCTGCCGGTCCGCTATAAGGTGAGCGTGCAACTGCTCGACGCGCGCCGCCAGGTCATCGCCCAGCATGACGCCGCGCCTGCCGGCGGTTCACGGCCCACCGATAGCTGGGCCGCGGGCGAGGTCGTGGGCGACAACCACGGGCTGACGATCCCGCCCGGCACGCCGCCGGGGCCCTATACGCTGATCGTCGCCGTCTATGATGAAGCCGGCGGCGCGCGGCTCATCACATCGGGCGGGGATGCCTATACGCTTGGCCAAGTCGAGGTGGCGCGCCCGATGCAGCCTGTGCCCGCGGGCGTTGCGCCGATCCGCGTGCGCGTGGGCCGCAGCCTGGGGCCGGTCACGCTGGTGGGCTATGACCTGCACCGCAAAGGCTTCAGCCACGCGCCGCAGACGCCGCTCCAGCCCGGCGACCTGGTGCATATCACACTGCTTTGGCAAGCGCCCGACCCGCTGCCCGCGGCCTGGCCCGCCGATCTGCGCTTTAGCCTGCGCCTGGGCAGCCAAACATTGACGGCCCCCTTGGCCGGGGAGGCTTACCCGACCGGCCAATGGCAGGCAGGCGAATTGGTGCGCGGCGAGTTTGACCTGCCCTTTGACGGCAGCGACGACCGCCCCCGGCTGGAGGTGGACGGCGATGCTCTGCGCCTGCAACGGCTGCCGCGCTGATGCACTTTGTCCTCTGGAATTGGCCCGCTGGTTTGACACTCCACTACGATTGATATAGCATTAGTCAGATTTTGTATCTGTTTTGGGGGTGGAAACTATGGACCGACTCGCCGCACCGGATACGCCCACGCGTTCCTCCGAAATCCAAGCCGGCTTAGAGGAATTTCTCTGTCCCGTCGACGAGGCCGCGCGCATCATCGGCCAAAAGTGGACACTGCAGATCGTCCATCATCTGCTAGACCGGCCCACCTGCCGCTTCTGCGAACTGCAAGAAGCGCTGGGCGGGGTCAACCCCAGCACGCTCAGCAGCCGGCTCAAGATGCTCGAGGAAGAAGGGCTGGTGCATCGCGTCCAGGTCAGCGCCATCCCCCCCCATGTCGAATACAGCCTGACCCAAATGGGCGCGGAGCTGTACGACGTGATCGCGGCCATCACCGCCTGGAGCAATACCTGGCTGTGCCACGGCGACAGCCCTTGCTGTGCGCCCAGCGCAACCTCCAGCGCGACGGACAGCATCCGATCCGGCATCATCCACCACTGCGAAGACGAATAAGCTGCCTATGCTTGTCAAAGGCTTGACCGTCGGCCTGCTGCAAGAAAACTGTTACGTCTTGGGCTGCGAGACCACGCGCCAAGGCGTCGTCGTCGACCCAGGCGACAACGGCCGCGCCATTCTCAAGGTCATCCAGCAGGCCGGGCTGACGATTACGGCCATCGTCAACACCCATGCTCATATGGACCATGTCATGGCGGTCGATACGCTGCGCGACGCCACCGGCGCGCCCTTCTATCTGCACCGCGCCGACCTGCCGGTCTTGCGCGATGTGCCCGAACGCGCCCGCCTCTGGCTCGACTCTGAGGTCGACCCCATCCGCGACCCAGACGGCTATCTGGAGCACGGCCAGATCGTTCAATTTGGCGACGAGCAGCTTGAGGTGCGCTTTACCCCCGGCCATGCGCCGGGGCATGTCGTCTTTGTCCACCATGCCGGGCGGCAGGTCTTCGCCGGCGATACGCTCTTTCATGGTAGCATCGGGCGCTATGACCTGCCCGGCGCTGACGGGCCGACGCTCTTCCGCAGCATTCGCGAGCAGCTTTTCACACTGCCCGACGACTATGTCGTCTACCCCGGGCACGGGCCTGCCACCACGATTGGGACGGAACGTCTCACCAATCCATTTGTCGGCCGGTTGGCCGAGCGCAGCTAGCACACCCAGCGTCATGTCGAGAAAGCTCGACGTCGCGCACAACAGCGTGGCGGGTGCGCCTTGGGCGCACCACGCCTTTCAACACAAGGAGATGCACGGATGCACCATCGCTCACAGACCTCTGCGCCGGCCAAGCGCCGGAGGCTCACGCTTCTGACGACTTTGACGACATCGTCGGCGCTGTTGGCGCTGATGTTGGTAGCAGCCGCCTGCGGTGGGCAGGAACCCGCCCCCGCAGCGCCAGCCACACCGACCCTGATCGCCACCCTGGCCGCACCCGAACCCATCGCGGCCGCGACGCCGGAAGCAGCGGCGACTGAAACCCCGGTCGCGACTGAGGCAGTGACGGCCACGGAGGAAGTAACGGCCGCCGAAGGAACGACGGCAACCGAAGCGGTAGCTGCCGGCGAAGAGATCACCGAAACTGCCGCAGTCACCCCCAGCGAAGAGGTCACTGCG
>JADLFO010000276.1 GCA_020845455.1 Caldilineaceae bacterium | reverse complement strand
TGGCCGGGTGTGGATCGTCCCGCGCCAACGCCCGCGATACGCAGGGGCCGATCCAAGTCGTCGCCACCGTCGGCCAACTGGCCGACATCGCCCAGATTGTGGGCGGCGACCATGCCCAGGTCACCGGGCTGATGGGCGCGGGCGTAGACCCGCATCTCTATGTCGCCACCGAGGGCGACGTGGACTTGCTGCAAAACGCCGATATCATCTTCTACAACGGTCTCTTTCTCGAAGCCCAACTCGACCAAATCCTCAAGCAACTGGCCGAGCGCAAGACGGTGACTGCCGTGGGCGAAACCATCGACCCTGCGCTGCTGCTGCCCTGGGCGGGGCATGAAAACCAGTTCGACCCGCACATCTGGTTCGACGTGACGCTGTGGATGAAGGCGGTCGAAGCTGTGCGTGACACCTATGCCCAGTTCGACCCCGACCACGCCGCCGGCTACGAAGCCAACGCCGCCGCCTATCTCAAAGAACTGGAGGCGCTGCACGCCTATGTGCAGGAGCAGGCCGAGCGTGTGCCCGACGCGCAGCGTGTCTTGATCACCGCCCACGACGCCTTCCATTATTTTGGCCGCGCCTATGGCTTCGACGTGCGCGGTCTGCAGGGCATCAGCACCGCCACCGAGGCCGGCACTGCCGATGTGCGCGACCTGGCGAACTTCATCGTCGAACACAAGATCCCATCCATCTTTATTGAATCGTCGGTGCCGGTGCGCAATGTCGAGGCGCTCCAGGCCGCGGTCAAGGCGCAAGGCTATAACGTGACCATCGGCGGCTCGCTCTTCTCCGATGCGATGGGTAACCCCGGCACGCCGGAGGGGACGTATATCGGCATGGTACGCCATAACATCGACACGATTGTCGGCGCACTCCTAGGAGAACAGCCATGAACAAATCTACCCCCGCCCCAACAGCCGGCGCTCAGATGGCCGGCACGGGACAGACAGCGATCGCGAACCGGCCAACGCTCAGGGGCGACGCAGCCGGCCCTGCCATCGAAGTCACCGACTTGACCGTCGCCTATGGCGAACGCCCGGTGTTGTGGGATGTCGACCTGACCGTGCCCGCGGGTACGCTGATGGCGATTGTCGGCCCCAACGGCGCAGGCAAGACAACCTTGATCAAGGCGATTTTGGGGCTGCTGCCCGCGGCCGCGGGCCAGGTGCTGATCTACGGACGGCCCTACGCCGAACAGCGCCATCTGGTCGGCTATGTCCCCCAGCGCGGCAGCGTAGATTGGGACTTCCCCACCAGCGTGCTGGATGTCGTCACCATGGGGCGCTATGGCGCGCTCGGCTGGTTTCGCCGGCCCGGACGCAAGGAACGCGCCCAGGCGCTGGAGGCGCTGGCCAAGGTGGGGATGCACGACTATGCCACGCGCCAGATCAGCCAGCTTTCCGGCGGCCAGCAGCAGCGCACCTTTCTGGCGCGCGCCTTGGCGCAAGACGCCCAGGTCTATTTTATGGATGAACCCTTCCAGGGTGTGGATGCCACCACTGAGCGCGCCATCGTGACACTGCTCAAAGAGTTGCGCGCTGCGGGCAAGACCGTGGTCGTCGTGCATCATGACCTCCAGACCGTGCCCGAATATTTTGACTGGGTGACGCTGCTCAATGTGCGGCGCATCGCCGGCGGGCCGGTCGCCGAGGTCTTTACCGAAGACAACCTGCGCCTCACCTACGGCGGACGCGTGGGCTTTCTCACCCGCAACGGCAACGGTCATGGCAACGGTCATGACAACAGCGGTGATCACGGCAACGCACGCCACGAAACTGTCAGCGCTGCGCCGCTTGCGCCGGTGGCAGCAAACGGGCTGCCGGAGGCCAAGCCATAGATGTGACGCACTCTCCCCGATGAAGGCCCGAAGACGGGCTGTTCCAAACGGGGGAGAGCTTCTCTAGGGCTACGCATGTGACTACTACCACTACGTTAACGCCCTACAGCCCCGTCCGGGCTAATCCGAAGTTTCTCTCTGGGTGCGTTCCAGATTTTATGTGACGGACTTCCCGTCACAACCGGCTACCTGAAGTGGGTAAAGAGCCGCACCAGGCAAGCGTTGAGGCTATGATCCTTCTACCGCATAAGCCTAGCCGTATGTCTCATTGTACCACGTTTGAACGATTGGGGAGTTAGGAGGGTGGCGCAATTCCCCTTCCCCCTTGAAAGGGGGAATACCCTTGCGCCTTTTTTATGGACGCACAAGGGCTGCTGCACGCGCTCTTTTTCGACTATACGCTGCGCACGGTGGCGCTGGGCGCAGCCGTGCTGGGGCTGGTGAGCGGCGCGCTGGGGTCGTTTGCCATGCTGCGCCGCCAAAGCCTGCTGGGCGACGCCATGTCACACGCCGCCCTGCCGGGCGTGGTGCTGGCCTTTATGCTCACGGGCCAGAAAAACCCGGTCGTCCTGACGCTGGGGGCGGGCGCGGCGGGGATCGCCGGCGTGCTGTTGATGATCGGCATTACGCGCTACACGCGCATCAAAGAGGACAGCGCGCTGGGCATCATCCTCTCGGTCTTTTTCGGCTTTGGGCTGCTCTTGCTCACCTGGTTGCAGCGCAACCCCGATGCGCGCCAGGCCGGGCTGACCACCTTTCTGTTCGGCCAGGCCGCCACGCTGCTGGCGCGCGATGTCGTCGTCATGGCCCTCTTTGGCGGGAGCGCGCTGGCGCTGCTGGCGCTCTTCTGGAAGGAGTTCAAACTCCTCAGCTTCGACCGTGACTTCGGGGCCAGCCTGGGCTTCCCCATGCAGAAGCTAGAAATCCTCTTGACCATGCTGCTGGTGGTGGCGATTGCGATCGGGCTGCAGGCCGTGGGCGTGGTCTTGATGAGCGCCATGGTCGTCGCGCCGGCCGCCGCCGCCCGCCAGTGGACCGACCGGCTGGGCCGGATGGTGGCGCTGGCCGCGCTCTACGGCGCGCTGGCCGGGGTGGCGGGCACGCTGGTCAGCAGCCTGGGCAGCGGGCTTTCCACCGGCCCGGTGATCGTGCTCTGCGCCGGGATCATTGTGGCGCTGTCGCTGCTTTTGGCGCCCAACCGCGGCCTGCTCTGGAACTGGATCGCACGCCGCCGGCGCCGCCGACGCCTGCAAACCGACCAGGTCTTGGCTAATCTCTACCGGCTGGCGACCCAACATCATGACCCTACCCATGCTCACGCCGCGCGCGTGATCGGCGTGACCGGGGCGCGGCCCCAAGCCGTCGACGCCAGCCTGTCCGCGCTGGCCGCATCCGGGCTGGCGCGCGAGACGGCCCCCGGCCGGTGGGCGTTGACCCCCGCAGGCGTCGACCAAGCGCGCCGGCTGTTGGGCCAGGCCGGCAACCGGGTCGATACCCATGCCGACAACCATGCCGACAACTATGCCGACAACCATGCCGGTGGAGCGTAAGGAGTCCAACCATGAGTGCTTCGCTTGAAATTCAAGCCATCGCCGTGGTGGTAGCCGCAGCATGCGCGCTGCCGGGCGTCTTCCTGGTGCTGCGCCGCACAGCTATGATGAGCGACGCCATCAGCCATACGGTGCTGTTGGGGATCGTGCTGGCCTTTTTTGTGGTGCAAGACCTGGCCTCGCCCTTGCTGGTGCTGGGCGCAGCCGCCATGGGGCTGCTGACCGTGGCCCTGGTCGAACTGTTGGTGGGGACGCGATTGGTCAAAGAAGATGCGGCGATTGGGCTGGTCTTTCCCGCCCTGTTCAGCATCGCCGTGATCCTGATCTCGCGCTTTGCGCGCGGCGTCCATCTGGATGTGGACGCCGTCTTGTTGGGCGAACTGGCCTATGCCCCCTTCGACCGGCTGACCGTCCTGGGGCTGGACCTGCCGCGCGCCCTGGCCGTCATGGGCGGGATTCTGCTGCTCAACCTGCTCATGATCACGCTCTTCTACAAGGAGCTAAAGCTGGCGACCTTTGACGCCGGGCTGGCCGCTGCGCTCGGCTTCTCGCCGCTGCTGATCCACTATGGGCTGATGGCGCTGGTGTCGCTGACCGCCGTGGGCGCGTTCGACGCCGTGGGGTCGATCCTGGTGGTAGCGCTGATGGTGACGCCTGCCGCCGCCGCCTATCTGATCACCGACGACCTGCGTCGTATGCTGATCCTCAGCGTGGGGATCGGCGTCACGGGCGCGCTGGGCGGCTATTGGCTGGCGCGCGGGCTGGATGCCAATATCGCCGGTTCAATGGCGACCGTGATCGGGCTGATCTTTGTGGCGATCTTTCTCTTGGCCCCGCAGCGCGGTGTGCTGGCTGTAGCCCGCAGGCGCGAACGCCAGCGTTGGGACTTTGCCCAGACCATGCTGGCCGTGCATCTGCTCCAGCATGAAGGTCGGCCCGAAGCGCGCGACGAGAGCCGCGTCGATCACCTGGTCGAACACATCCGCTGGCAGCCCGATTTCGCCGAGCGCGTGATCCGCTATGCGGAGCGCAAAGGCATTGTGCGCCGCCAGGCCGGACGGCTGCTGCTCACCGATGCGGGCCGCGGCCTGGCGCAGCAGCAGATGGTGCAGTAAATCAGGCAGCGAATCAAGCGGTCAAAAGTGGCCTTCGGTCAGATAGACGCCGACGACGCGCGCCGTGGCGACAAAGAGCGGCGTCAGTACCGAAAGAAAGAGGGTGCGCAGCATCTCGGTGTCATAGGGCCAAGTGCGCGTCTGCTTGAGCCGCTGCTCCAGCGTGAGCCAGGCTTGCACTTCGGTCGCCGCCCGCTGGGTGTCCGCCCTCTCCCCCGCCAGCGTCTCAAGTTTTTGAAAGGTGCGGCCGATCAAGTGCTGGACGCCGGCCAGTTTCTGTTCCTTGACGCGCTGCAGGACCCGGTGCGCCGGCCACATCACGGTGAAAAAGATCGAAACTGTCGCCAGCGTGAGAATTGAGTAGATGACAATGCCTTGCCATTGCGAGAACATGGTTGGGGTATAGATAAAGAGCAAGCTGAGCGTGATAGCGCCGACGAAGATCAACGCCAAGATCAGCCCTTGCCGGCCCACCGGCTCAAAGGGCGTCAGGTCAAACGGGTCTTGGTGCAGCACATAGCGGTGAAGGAGCGCGGTCAAGCGGGCGCTGCCCATGGCGGCATAGATCAACCACGCCAGCGCGCCGTACATGACAAGCACCGTGACGATCCAGTAGCGCACGGCCCAGTAGCGCGTTTCGGGCGGGGGCGAAGAAACGAGCAGCAGTATTGCGCCCAAGAAGCCTACGCCAAACGCGCCCCAGTCCCCTCGCGAGCTGTGCCACCAGGTCTGATGTACCAATACGGCGTAGGTGTTTCGCCCTTCATTGAGCAGCGGCCGCAAGCCTTCGGCCACCTCTTTCTCCGCCCGCCAGATCCACGGCGCGACCGCCACGATATAGATCAAAGCCACCGTCGGAAACAACGCAGTGCGCCAAGTCGCCCAGTTGATGGGATCGGTTGCGACACCTTCGAACATGGCTAGGGCGACGGGCAGCCCGAGCAGCCCAAGCACAAACCAGGCTTTGCGCCCCAACGGTATCTGCCGCACACGGAGGATCAGTCGCTCAAAGTGGGTTGGCTCTGGTCCAGGCACGTTTTGTCCCCTGTCCCCAACGGATCACCTGCCGGAAAGCCGCGCGAGTTCAGACTCGATCAAACGCCGGTGCAGCGCCGTGCGTGCATGGACCAGGAACAGAGAACCAGGAAGCGGACAGGGCGTTGTGCAGGGTCTTGGCGGCCCCGCCGCCAACTCTCCTACAGCCAGGCCGGCCCCAGCAGATCGCGCAGGGCCGGAAAGCGAAAGAAGATCATAAACAGCATGAAAAGCGCCGCGCCCGCCACCACGGCGATATCCAGCGGGCGCGCATGCAGTTCCACAAACTTGGAACGTCCAGCGCCGCTGATATAGCCGCGTGCCTCCATCGCCAGCACCAATTCTTCGGCGCGGCGAAACGCGCCCAAAAAGAGCGGCACGATCAACGGCAGCACCGTACGCAGCGTCTTGTCAGGCCGCCAGATGCTGGCGCCTACATCCGCGCCGCGACTGGCCTGCGCCTTCATGATCCGCTCCAGTTCCTCGGCCAGCGTGGGCACAAAGCGCAGCGTGATGGTGAGCACCAGCGCCAGTTCATGCGAGGGCACGCCAAAACGCCGGAAAGGAGCCAGCAGCCGTTCCACGCCGTGGGTCAACTCGGTGGTCGTGGCGGTCATGGTGACCAGGCTGGTGAGAAAGATAAAGGCGATGATGCGCAGCAGGCTGATGGCGATCAGGTGCAGGCTGTAGCGCGTGACCCGAAACCAGCCCCATTCATAGAAGACGCGGCCCGCGGGTTCGCTGCTGCCTAAAAAGAGAAACTGCATGACAAAGATAAAGATCAGCACCGGCAGCCCCAGCAGCAGCCCGCGCCAGATATAGCGAAAGGGGATGCGCGCCAGCCAGGCGATCCCCATCACCACGGCCAGAAAGAGCAGGTTGGCGATCAGCGACGTGTTGAACGAAATCGCCAGCGTCAGCAGCGTGGCCGCCAGCAGCTTGGCGCGCGGGTCCAGCCGGTGTACCGCCGAGCCGGTAGGGATATATTGGCCGATGGTGACATTGCGCAGCAGTTCGAAGTTATACACGGCTGCCCTCCCGCCATTCGACCAGCAGCCGTTCGGCCTGGTCGACGGTGTAGACAAACGCGCCGGGCGGCAGCACGCCCGCCTGCGCCAGCCGCTCGGCTAGGAGCGTGGCCGCGGGCACATCCAGCCCCAAGGCGCGCAAGGTCTCGCTTTGGGCAAAGACCTGGCCCGGCGTGCCTTCCAATACCGTTTTGCCCCCGGCGATCACATAGAGCCGGTCGCAGAGTTCGGCCAGTTCTTCCATGTTGTGCGAGATCATCACCAAGGTGATGCCCTCGGCTTGCAGCCCCAAGATATGGTCGAGCAGTTGGCGGCGGCCCTGCGGGTCCAGCCCCGCGGTCGGCTCATCCAACACCAACACGCGCGGCTCCAGCGCCAGCACCCCGGCCAGGGCCACGCGGCGCATCTGCCCCCCGCTGAGGCTGAAGGTCATGCGGTCTTTGAAGGCCTCGAAGCCCAGCCCCACGACTTCCATGGCATGGCGTACGCGGGCGCGCACCTCCTCGGCGCTTAGATTCAAATTACGCGGGCCAAAGGCCACATCATCGCCGACAAAGCGTTCAAACAACTGCGCTTCAGGGAACTGAAAGACCAGCCCCACCTGGCGGCGAATGGCGCGCAGTTCTGTTTTTGGGTCGGAGAGGTCTTGGCCCAACACCACCACGCGCCCGCCATGGGCGCGCAACAGCCCATTGAGGTGCTGCACGGCGGTGGACTTGCCCGATCCCGTGTGCCCTAAGATGCCGACGATCTCGCCCGGATAGAGGGCAAGCGAGACATCGTGCAGGGCGCGCACCTCCAACGGCGTGTCGCGCATGTAGTCATGCACCAGGTGTTCGACTTCGATCAGCGGGGGCGCAGCAGGCGGAGCCTGGGGCGGGTGCGGGTCGAGCGCGGCGGCGTCGGCGGCCAGCGTTGCCGGGGCCACCGCCCGATGCGGCAGGCGGTCGGCAGCCTCGACCACCTCGTCGATGGTCAGCAGGTCGGGCGGAAAGTCGGGATAGCGCGCATGCAGCCGCAGCGCGATCTCGGTGGCGGGCGGCACATCCAAGGCCAGGGCGCGCAGGCGGTCGGCTTGACGAAAGAGCCGGCGCGGCGTGCCTTCCAGCGCGATCTGCCCTTCGGCCATCACGACCACGCGGTCGGCTTCCACCGCTTCACGCATAAAGTGGGTGATGGCGACGACCGTCACGCCCTGTTCGCGGTTGAGCCGGCGTACGGTCTCCAGCACTTCCTGGCGGCCCAACGGGTCGAGCATGGCGGTGGATTCGTCCAAGACGATCACTTCGGGGTGCATGGCCAGCACGCCGGCAATGCAGATGCGCTGTTTTTGCCCGCCGGAAAGCAGGTGCGGCGCGCGC
This sequence comes from Caldilineaceae bacterium, assembly GCA_020845455.1. Lineage (GTDB taxonomy): Bacteria > Chloroflexota > Anaerolineae > Caldilineales > Caldilineaceae > QEUY01. The sequence goes on along the minus strand of JADLFO010000276.1, from coordinate 5,953 downwards.
CGGCGATAGGCAGTCATGCCGACCTGCTCCAAGGCCCAATCGACGCGGCGGATCATCTCCGGACGCGGCAGACCCAGGTTCTCCGGTCCAAAGGCGACATCTTCCTCCACAATGGTGGCGACGATCTGGTTGTCGGGAGTCTGAAAGACCATGCCTACCGTGGCGCGGATCTCGCGCCACTGGTCGCGGTTGCGGGTGTTCCACGCTTTGACCCAGACATTGCCTGCGCTGGGCTGCAAAAGCGCGTTCAGGTGCTTTGCCAGGGTTGATTTGCCCGACCCGTTGTGCCCCAGGATCGCGACATACTCGCCCGGCTCCACGCACAGGTTGACCCCGGCCAGCGCCTGCACCGGCTCGCCATTGCCCGCGGGATAGGTATAATGAAGGTTTTCGACGCGCAGAATGGGGGTCACAGATCAATCCGTGAGAAGCACCAAATTGTTGCGGTGGATCGCCTCTTCGCCGTAGGTGTAGCCCAAACGGCTCGCGATCTCATGCGAGCGGCAGCCGGCGATCTGCGCTAGGTCGCCGCTGCCATAGGCGGCCAGCCCGCGCGCCAGTTCGCGCCGTTCCTGGTCGAGGATCGTCACCGTGTCGCCGCGGTCGAAACGCCCCTCCACCGCCAGGATGCCCGCAGGCAGCAGGCTGCGCCCGCGCCGGCAGACGGCGGCCACTGCCCCGGCGTCGATCACCAGGCTGCCCGCCGGTTTGGGGCCGGTCAGGATCCAACGCTTGCGGCTTTCGGGCCGCGACTCCAGGGCCACAAAACGCGTGCCCATGGTCTCGCCGCGCACCACGCGCAGGATCACATCCGGCTCGCGCCCGGCGGCGATCACCACGTCGATCCCGGCGTGGCGCGCCACGTTGGCCGCGGCCAGTTTGGTGACCATACCGCCCACGCCCAGCCCGGTGTTGGTGCCTCCCGCCTGGGCGCGCAGCGTCTCGTCGATGCGGTGGACTTCGGGGATCAACTGGGCGGCGGGGTCGACGCGCGGGTCGGCGGTATACAGCCCCGGCTGGTCGGTCAGGATCAGCAGCAGATCGGCGTTGGTCAGCGTGGCGACCAGGGCCGAGAGGTTGTCGTTGTCGCCGACCTTGATCTCCTCGGTCGCCACGGCATCGTTCTCGTTGACCACCGGCACAATGCGGTGTTCGAGCAGCGCCGAAAGCGCATCGCGCGCGTTCAAATAGCGGTGTCGGTTCTCCACGTCGGCGCGCGTCAGCAGAATCTGGCCGACGCGGATGCTGTAGATGTCGAAGAAACGTTCCCACTGCAGCATCAGCCGGGTCTGCCCTACGGCGGCAAAAAGCTGTTTGCTCACAATCGTGGGCGGCAGGTTGGGAAAGCCGAGATGGGCGCGGCCCGCGGCCACCGCGCCGGAGGTGCAGACGACGATATCATGCTGGGCGTGATACAGTTCGGCGCACTGCCGGGCCAAATCTACCATGTGCGGGCGGTCCAGGTGGCGGCTGCCGCCGGTCAGGACGCTGGTGCCCAGTTTGACGACGATACGCTTATACATAGCCTATATGTGGACCCGTAGCTCAGAAAGGCCAGGATGGTCGGTGACGAGGCAAGCTCCTGAAGATTATAGTCCATCCCCGCCGCGAACCCAACGTGATTGACCCAGCTTTGGCGGGAACGGGCCGCGTTCAGCGCAGCGGTTCCTCCGTGGGTGCAGCCAAGACGCGAGCGATGGCGCGCTGCACGGTAGGGTCATAGACCAGCAACCCATGGAAGGGCGAGAGCAGCCGCCGGGCCGGGCGATCCGGCAGATAGGCGTGATGGGCGGGCGTCACCGAAAGGTCGAACGGCGTCCACAGCGCAGCGAACTGTACTTGATCCAGCGCGGCCGGGTCATTGTTTAGCGCCTGCAAAAAGTCGCTGTTGGGGCGCATCTGTTCGATGGCCGGCGTGCGGCGGACGCCATAGGCTGACCACGAACCAAGGTGCGGCGTCGCCAGCGTCACAAAGCGGCGGATGCGCCGCACGCCGTCGAGCCGCTGCAAATAATAGCGCCCGATCAGCCCGCCCATGCTAAAGCCAAAATAGTCAAAGGGCTGGTCCGGTCCCAATTCGGCGTCGATCTGGGCGGCCAGCCGGGCCGCTAGTTCGTTGATCCCGGCGGAACCGTCGCTGGGTTGGGGGGAAAACAGCCGCGGGTCAAACCCCAGGCGGCGCAGATAGACCGCCAGCGCGGCCAGTTTGTGTCGATTGTCGCGATAGCCTGGCACCAGCACAACGGGGCGGGCGGGGTCTGAGATGATCATGGCGCAAGGGTTATGATACGGGTAGCCAGGGGAAGAAGTAGCGCAGCGGCAGTTCAGGCGCGTTTTGCGGCTGGGCCAGATAGCGCACCTGAAAGGCTGTGCCGCGCGCATCACCACGCCGGCTGCTCTCTGTCAGGTCGATCCCCGGCACACTCACCTCTTTCGCCCCGGCGCGCACTCGGAGCGTATAGCGCCCGTCAAACACCGGCATGAAACGCACGATGCCATCCGCCGGCGTCAGCGCGTCCAGCGTGTAGCCGGTCTCGATATCCTGCCAGACCACCGTTGCCCCGACCACTGGTTGGCCCGCCAGGTCGGTGACCTCGACCGCCACGCGCCAGGGGCGCTGAGCCAGTTCCAGGGCGGCGGCAACATCCAGACGGCCATACCCATAGACGGGATTGGGCGAGACCGGTTTGGTTGACCCGGTGCAATAGCTGTCGATCACCGGCGTGGCGCTTTTGATCAAGACCTGTTCGGTCAAGCCGGGGTCGCCGACCAGGTCGGGGACGGCCGACCAGAGCAGCGCAGCCGCGCCCGCTACATGCGGCGCGGCCATACTGGTGCCCGACAGCGTGTTGGTGTCGCTGTTGACATAGGTGGATAGAACGCCCACGCCGGGCGCAGCCAAATCGGGTTTGAGCCGGTTGCTGCCGTCGCGCGTCACCGGCCCCACCGAGCTAAATCCGGCGATAATGCCGTTGGCGGCATGTGCGCCGACGGTAAAGCTGGCATCATAGATGGCGATCGGGTCGCGCACGCTGGAGCAGGCGGGGCCATAATTGCCCGCCGACGCCACGACCAACTGGCCGGCGGCGCGCACCGTCTCCACCACCTGGCGCAGGCTGCCGGTATCGCACCCTTCGTCGGGTGGACACCCCCACGAATTGTTGATGATGTGCGGCGCCAGGTCGGGCTGCCCGTCGGAGAAAGGGTCGCCGTCTTGGGGATAGGGCGCAAGAAAGAACTCAAAGCAGCCGATATAGGTGGCAAGCGTGCCCAGCCCAAAACGCATGTTGCGGCAGGCGATCCAGGTGGCGTCGGGGGCCATGCCATAGATGACGGACGCGTCGGCGCCGACCATCGTGCCGACGGTGTGAGTGCCGTGTCCATAGTCGTCGCAGGGCACGTCCGCCGGGTAACAGACGTCAAAATAGCCCTGGGCGGCCCAAGCGTTGAACCAATCATAGGTATGATCCACCGTGCCGCCCTCCCAGCCGCGATAGCGGGAGCGCAGCGCCGGGTGGTCCCACTGGACACCTGTGTCTTGGCCTGCGACCACAATGCCCTGCCCGCGGTAGCCCTGCGCCCAGACCTGTGGCGCGCGCGTATAGTCTAGGCCATAGGGGACCATGGGCGCGGCGGGGTCGCCCGCGGCGGGGCGCACGGGGGGGGCCGGGTCGGCGGGCGGCTGCGGCAGCGCAATGCGCGGGTTGGCAGCCAGCCGGGCGACATCGGGCCGCGCAGCCAGCGTGTCCGCCAACGCAAGGTCGCCCTGCACCATGATCATGTTGACCAAGTAAAAGGGGTGATAGGCGATCCCCTGCGCGTCGAGCCAGGCGCGCAGCTCGGCCTGCGAACGCTGCGCCGTGCGGGTCAGACCGGTATAGACCTGGGCCAGCTTCGCCACGCGCCGCGCCTCGGGGCCGCCGTTGTTCTCTACGGTCGCGGCCGCGGCCAGCGCGGCGGCGTCGGGCTGCTCCCGCAAGATCACTAAGATGTCTACCGGCCCGGCAGCTGCGGCCAATTCGTCTTGCAGCGCGCCGCTGATCTTAGCCTGCGCCGCGCCGGCGAGCGGGATCGTCTGCGCATGGGCCGCGCCTTGGCTCACCCAGATCATCACCCCCCCGATCATCACGAAGATCAGCAGCAGGGAGAGAGAGAGCAGGGAGAGGGACGCACGCTTATCGAACTGCGCCGTCTGACCGGCGCACGAGGCCAGCCTGATCCTGCGGCCATCATTTTGCGGAAATCTGTACATTGCCAAACGCCTTACCATCCTTGCCCCAAGCGCGGGGGAGACTGTTCCAACAATGGACGCCAGGTTGCGGACAGTCGCGCCGCGTGCCCGCACAATACCAGCGTACAGCATACATGATCCGATCCAACGTGCAAAAGGAGTGAACGGTTATGCCGGAATTGAGGGTCGGCGATCCTGCGCCGGATTTTGAGGCGACCAGCGACAGCGGTGAGCACGTCAGGCTCAGCGACTATCGCGGCAAGCGAGTCGTCGTCTATTTCTACCCCAAAGACGATACCCCCGGCTGTACGACCCAGGCCTGCAGCTTCCGCGACAACTACACCGAGATCGAAGAGCAAAACGCGGTCGTGCTGGGCATCAGCCCGGACGACGCAAGCTCGCACCGCAAGTTCAAAACCAAGTTCGACTTGCCCTTTACGCTGTTGGTCGACGAAGACCACGCCATCGCCGAGAAGTATGGCGTGTGGGGCGAGAAGACGAACTTCGGCAAGACCTATATGGGCATCATCCGCAGCCACTTTGTGATCGACGAAACGGGCAAGATCGTCGCCATCCACTACAACGTCAAACCCGACGCCAGCCTGCCCGAAGCGCTGGAAGCGCTCAAGACCGCATAGAGAGTTAACCGCAAAGACCGCAGAGGGCGCAAAGGCCAGAATCAGCAAACGATTGGCGATTGAATGCCGCGCCAAGGTGTGCTACATTGGTGGCCTGAATCTGCCCTATCGGCCTGTGTGAGAAAGGAGGTGGTTCCGGTGATGTCTGATCTGCAACAGCCTGCGGCCTTGAATGGCTGGCCTATTCCCGGAATACACCTTCCGCAGCAGCGCATCTAGCCCCGCGCCATCCTGCCGGTTGAGGCCGTAGGCGTGTTCCACGCCTGCGGCCTTTTGTATTGGGTCGCAGCCCAGAATTTTCCTTTACGTTCCCATCCGCTTTTCCCTATCACCCTTCCCAAGGAGAACTTGCGACCGATGGCAACTGACTCTCTCACGGACATCAATCCCGTCATGACGCGGGCGATGGCGCTCAATCTGGCCGACTGGACCGATGCGTCGATCCGCTGCTATGGCGTCGAGACGGCCTACAGCCCTGGCCTGTGGCAGCGGCAGCCGGGCGGCTCACCCATCTATCTGGCCGCCGTGATCTTGGACGGCGGGCCGCCAGTCGATCTCTTCTCGCCCGCGTTGAGCGGCGTGCGCGACGCATGGAACGCGGCGGGGCGCGAGGCATGGGTCTACGACTGCGGGGCGGCGCACGATCTGAGCAGTCTGAGCTTTGAAAAACTGTGGGAAAACCCTTGGTATCTACGCCCGCCTGCGCCCGTCGCGCCGCCGGCGCTGCCCGCCGGGCTTGCCGTCGAGACCGTCACCAACGCCGAGCAGTTGGCCGATTTCGAGCAGGCAACCTGGATGGGCTTTGAGGAATCCGACCACGATTTTCCCGAACGGGAACGCTTCGGCCAACATGCGCCGGCGACCCTCGACGTGCCGGGCATGGTCTATCTCAACGCCCGGCTGGACGGCCAGGTCGTCGCCAGTACCATTGCCCACATCACCCCCGATATGCTGGGTATCTATGGGCTGTCCACGGTACCGCGCTTTCGCCGCCGCGGCTACGCCCGTGCCCTGGTTCAAGCGTCGGTGGCGCTGCGCCCCGATCTGCCGGCGAGCGTCTATCCGGACCCCGTGACCGTGCCGA
>JADLFO010000275.1 GCA_020845455.1 Caldilineaceae bacterium | reverse complement strand
TGGTTGATGGCGCACTCTCGGCGCTTCCATCCTATCGTGCTGCGGTCAATTCGGACAATTGACGTAGCATACGCGACATTTGTCTGATCCAAAATCTGTCTGTGTATAGCGTACACGATAATCAAACATATGAACCTATCAAAATGCTGTCAGCCTGGTATGGGGGGCGCGGGACGCATTTCAGCTTGGGGTGCGGATCTCGCTCGTAGGTGCGGTTTTCGAACCGCACAGGGGTGGCCCGGCGCGCAACGTGCGGTGTTCTACCGCACCCACGAGCAACGTGCGCGCCACAGGTGGCACCGATACCGCACCTACGCAGCCTGCCCCCGGCGTGAGATACACCCGGGATTGCCTGACTGCTTGCCCGTGGTCTGTGATTCTGGTACACTGCGGCCAGAGGACGAGACCGCATTGGCGCAAAAAACCAAGATTCTGCTGCTGATCAAGAGCTTGGGGTTGGGCGGGGCCGAACGCCTGTTGGTGGATTCGATCCCCTATTGGGATCGCGACCGCTATGACTATGCCGTCGCCTATCTGGTCCCCTGGAAGAGCACGCTTGCCCCGGCCATCCTGGCTGCGGGCGTGCCGCTCTATTGCCTCGCGCCAGGCCGGCCGGCGATCGCGCCTGCCTCGCCCATGGGCATGACCCCGGCTCGGTCGGGGCCGGCTGCGGCGCTGCTGCCCTTGGCCGCGGCGCGGCTGGCCCGTCTACAGCGCCGCGAACGTTTCGCCCTGATCCATGCCGACCTGCCCGTGGCCGGGGTGGTAGCCCGCAGCGTGGGCAGAGCGCAGGCGATGCCGGTAGCCTACACCGAACACAACGTGCAGGAACGCTATCACCCCATCACGCGCGCCCTCAACCGCGCCACCTTGCCCTGGACGGACCAGGTCTGGGCCGTGTCGGCGGAGGTGGCGGCGTCGCTGCGCCGCGCCTGTGGCACGCGCACGCCCTGCCTGGACGTGCTGCCCAACGGCATTCCGGTCGAGCAGTTGGCCGCCGAGGCCGCGGTCGCGTCCGGTCTGCGCGCCGAACTGGCGATTGACCCAAGCCATGCGGTCGTGGGGACGCTGGCGGTCTTTCGTCCGCAGAAGCGGCTGCTGGATTGGGTCGAGGTGGCGGCACGCGTGGCGGCCCGCCGTCAAGATGTAACCTTTGTGCTGGTGGGCGACGGGCCGGAGATGCCCGCGATCCAGGCGCGGGTGGCCGCCCGGGGGCTGCAGGACCGCGTACGGCTGCCCGGGTTTCGCGCCGACGGCCGCCGCTATCTGGCGGTCATGGACCTTTTTCTCATGACCAGCGAGTTTGAAGGGATGCCCGTCGCGCTGCTGGAGGCGATGGGGCTGGGCAAGGCCGTGGTGGCGAGCGCGGTGGGCGGCGTGGGCGAGGTCGTCCACGATGGGGTCAACGGGCGTTTGACCCGCAGCGGCGCGTGTGAACAGAGTGCGGCCATCCTCTGTGATCTGCTGGCGCAACCGGCGGAGCGCCGCCGTCTGGGCGAGGCCGCAGCCGCGACCATCGCGGCCGGGTATCATATTCGCCGCCGCGTGGCCGCCATTGAGGCGGGCTATGCCCGGCTCACGGCAGGCAGGAGCGCATGAGCGCCGTCGCAGAAGCCCCGCGCCCAACGCCGGCGGAAGCCATGCCCGGCGGCGCGGGCTATGCCATCCGGCTCTATGGGCAGGGGGACATCCCGGCTGTGCTGGAACTGGCGCGCGCCAGCTTGGGCAACCAAGGCGCGGTGCGTAAGAGCGAGGAATTTTGGCGCTGGAAGCACCATGCCAACCCCTTTGGCGCGTCGCTCGGCGTTTGCGCGTGGACGCCTGAGGCGCAGCTGATCGGGCTGCGCATCCTGCTGCGTTGGGAACTAACGCATCCGCAAGCAGGCGCGATCGTCGCGGTGCGTGCGGTGGACACCGCCACCCATGCCGACTACCGGCGGCTGGGCATCTTTTCGGCGTTGACGCAGCGCATGTTGACGGATCTGCCCGGTCATGGGGTATCTGCAATCTTCAACACGCCCAACGCGCAAAGCCTGCCGGGCTATCTCAAGCTGGGGTGGCAGGTTGCGGCAGAATGGCCGCTCTATCTGTACCCGCTGCGCCCCTGGCGCATGGTATGCCGCGCTGCCGGGATCGGTGCGCCAGGGAGGGAAGACGCGTCCACAGGCTTGGGCGAGATGCGCTCTTGGTCACGCTTTTGGGAGGAGTTCGGCGAACAGACGCCTGGGCTGGTGGCCGCGTCTGAACAGGGCCGCACGGTCTGTGGCTGGCGCACGCCGCGCACGGTCGAATACTTGACCTGGCGCTATGGCCGCCATCCATCGGTGCAGTACGGTGTGCATGTGCTGGTGGACGCGCGTGACCCTGCGCGACTGCGGGGCTTTGCCCTGCTGCGTCCGAACGTGCGCGGACATTGGCAGGAATTGGTGCTGGCAGACCTATTCGTGGCAGCATGGAATGGGGACATGGCGCAGCGGCTGCTCAAGGGGTTGCACCGCACGGCCCAGGCCGATTATGTGATCGCGCACTTTGCCGAGGCAAGTCTCGAACGCGCCTGGCTGGGGCGCATGGGCTATTGGCGTGTGCCCAAGCGCCGCCTGATCTTCGTGGTGAGGCCGCTGCAGGAGATCACGCCGGCTCTGGCCGAGGCGCGCAACTGGGATCTGGCGTTGGGCGATCTGGAACTCTTTTAGGAGCGCAAGTAGACGTATGGTGCGTTATCCCAAGACAATATCCAAGGCGATAGTGCCGCAGCCCGGTCGCCGGGCTTCTCCACCGGCAGCCGCCGGAGGTTCGGCCACAGCCGAAAGCGGCGACGGACGCCGCTATGCCCCGCTTGTCTTGCTCGCGGCGCTGGTCTTTGTCCTCCTGCTCACGGTCGCGGTTCCGGTGGTCGAATGGCCGGGCATGTTTTTCTATCTGGCGATTGTGCTGGGGCTGGCCATGCTGCTCTATGTCAAGGGCATCAAGCCGGTTGACCCTGGATTTCCGGGGTCGCTCTTCGCGCTGGCGGTGGTGGCGAAGCTGATCGGCAGTACCGTGCGCTATTGGATGCTGACCGATGTCTACAATTCCGCCGGAGATGCGCTCACCTATTTTCTCCAGGGCCAAGTGCTGGCCGACTATTATCGCGCTTTCGATTTCTCGGTGTGGCAGTGGTATGTCCACGGCGGTGAAGGCACTACCGCCATGATCGAACTGGTGGGCCTTCTCTACGCGGTGATGCCCGCCAATCTGCCGGGGACCTTTTTCCTCTATGCGGGTATGGCCTTGGCCGGGGCCGTGCTGTTCTATCGCGCCGTGCTGCTCTCCGCCACGGATGATTCGTACAAAATCTATCGCTGGTTCATCTTCTTTTTACCGTCCATCCTGTTCTGGCCTTCCAGCCTGGGTAAGGATGCATGGATCTTCTTCTGTTCGGGGCTGGCAACCTATGGCTGGGTGCTCTATGTCGGCAAACAGCAGGTGCGCGGCCTGGTCTGGGCCGGTCTGGGTTTGGTCTTGGTCAACTTTATCCGGCCACACACCGCGGCCTTCTTGGCGATTGCCATGGGTTTTTCGTTTTTTCTCACGGTCACCCACCGCGCGCGCTCGATCATGGTCTGGCTTGTCGGCGGCGCAGCGGTCGTGGCGCTGGTCGCGCTGCTCGTCTCCTCCGGTGTAGACTTTCTGCGGTTGGAGGATCTCTCGGTAGGGGCGGTGGAGGAGTTCTACGCTGAGCAGCAGGAACGCACCACCGGCGGTTCGTCGAGCTATCAGACGGTCAATGTCTTTACGCCTGGCGGCTTGGCGGTAGGGATGCTGAGTGTGCTGGCGCGGCCGTTCCCCTGGGAGGCGCATAATGCTCAGGCGCTGATCGCTTCGCTGGAAACCATGGTCTGGCTGGCCTTCTGTTGGTTCCGCCGTGGGGCGTTTATGCGTAACCTGTTAGCGATCCGAACCAACCCGGCGGTCTCCTATGCGCTGGCCTACTCGGTGATCATGCTGCTGGCGCTCACCTCTTTGGGCAACTTCGGGCTGATCGCGCGCCAGCGCGTGGTCGTGCTGCCCTTCTGGTGGATGCTCTTTCTATGAGCCTCTGGGCGCGCCGCGCGTTGAAAGCACCGTTGGTCGTATGGGGTGCAGCGCGCCACGCTCTGCGCCCGCCCGCGCCGAGCATCACCTTCCTGGGCTATCATAGCGTGGCAGGGCGGCTGCCCTTGGAGTTGGATTTACCTTATCCCGTTTTTCGGAAGCAGATGGAAACATTAGCGCGCCACGGCTCTGTGATTGCCTATGATGAGGCGGTGACGTGTCTGGCAGCAGGCCAAACGCCGTCCGCGCCGCGCTGGGTGTTGACCTTTGACGACGGTTACCTGGATTTTTATACCCAGGTCTTTCCGCTGCTGCAGGCGCTGCGTCTGCCCGCCACGCTCTTCGTCACGACCGGCTTTGTGGATGAGCGCGTGCCCTACCCGTTGATGGCGCGACCCGACCTGGCGGCTGTGCCGGTCACCTGGCCGATGCTGGCCGAGATGGCCGCTTCGCCTTGGGTCACCCTGGGCGCGCATACGCATACGCATCCACTGCTGGATGACTTGCCCGCGGCGCGGCTGGAAGATGAACTGGTACGCCCGCTGCAGCGTTTTGAGGCCGAATTGGGGATGCGTCCGCGCCATTTTTCCTATCCGCGCGCGGTCTGTGATGAAAGGGTCGTGGCCCAGGTAGCGCGCCATTACGCATCCGCGGTCGTGGGCGGCGGTAGCCAAGCAGCCGGCTGGGATCCCTATCGCATTCCCCGGCTGCCCATCCGGCGCAGCGACGGATATTTTTTCTTTGACGCGAAACTGCGCGGCCGGCTGGGCGACGAAGAACAGGTCTACCGGATGCTGCACCATTGGGCCGGGCGCTAGGCCGGGCGAGATTGAGCGTATGAACCCGTCGCCGCTGGTTACGGTCGCGATGCCCTGTTATAATCGCGCCGCCACTTTGCCCATGGCGCTGGCGTCCTTGGCAGCCCAGACCTACGCGGAGTGGGAATGTGTGCTGGTGGACGACGGCTCGACCGATGCTTCGCCCGCGGTAGCGTCCGCCCTGGGCGATCCCCGCATCCGCATCGTGCGGCTGGATACCCATGCCGGTCGCGGCGTCGCGCGGCAGGCGGCCCTGGATGCGGCACGCGGTGACTATTTCAGCCTGCTCGATACGGATGATTGGCTCTATCCCGACAAGCTGGCGCGCCAACTTCAACTGCTGGCCGACCTACCTGAAGCGGGCGCGGTGGGCAGCGGGATCGCGGTGGTGAACGCCGCGCAAGAGTTGGTTGGGGTGCGCGGGCGTGCGGCCGCGGGCGCTCCGCTGCGGCTTGTGCCGCCTGTGCAAGCGACCATGCCGCCGCCGCTGGCGCGTGTGGCGCTGATGATGCGCATGGGGATCGCGCGTCGATGCCGTTACGATCCTCGGCTGCGGCGCAGCGAGGATACGGATTTTGTGCTACAGCTTTTGGCGCAGAGCTATCATTGTGTGCTGCCCGGCTCGACCTATGTCTACCGGCAGGAACGCGCGGGCGCT
>JADLFO010000274.1 GCA_020845455.1 Caldilineaceae bacterium | reverse complement strand
GAGTTCGTCGAGATGTTCGTCGGCGTCGGCGCCAGCCGCGTGCGCGACCTCTTTGAACAGGCCAAGAAAAACTCGCCCTGCATCATCTTTATCGACGAGATCGACGCCGTGGGCCGTCACCGTGGGGCCGGTATGGGCGGCTCGCACGACGAGCGTGAGCAGACGCTCAACCAGATCCTGGTCGAGATGGACGGCTTTGACACCGACACCAACGTCATCCTGATCGCCGCCACCAACCGCCCCGACATCCTCGACCCGGCGCTGCTGCGCCCTGGCCGCTTTGACCGCCGCGTCACCATGGACGCGCCGGACGTCAAGGGCCGCCGCGCCATCCTTGACGTGCATGTGCGCGGCAAACCGCTGGCCGCCGACGTGGACCTGGATGTGATCGCCAAGCAGACCCCTGGTTTTGCCGGTGCGGACATCGAAAACCTGGTCAACGAAGCCGCCATCCTGGCGGCGCGGCGCAACCGCAGATCGATTGGCATGGCAGAGTTGCAGGAGGCCATCGAGCGCGTGATCGCCGGCCCCGAACGGCGCAGCCGCCTGATCACCCCACGCGAGAAGGAGATCGTCGCCTATCACGAGGCAGGGCATGCCATCGCCATGCATTTTTTGCCCAACCATGACCCGGTACACAAGGTCACGATCGTGCCGCGCGGCATGGCCGGCGGCTATACCCTCAGCCTGCCCGACGAAGAAACGCACCTTGTTACCAAGGATAAATTCCGTGAACTCCTGGTAGCGCTGCTGGGTGGACGCGTGGCCGAAGAGATCCGCTTCGGCGACATCACCACCGGGGCCAGCAACGACCTCGAACGTGTCGCCGACCTCGCCCGCTCGATGGTCACGCAGTGGGGCATGAGTTCCAAACTGGGTCCGATTCGCTACGGCGAGCGCGAGGACTTGGTCTTCCTCGGCCGCGAGATCAGCGAGCGGCGCAACTACAGCGACCGCGTGGCCCAGGAGATCGACGAAGAGATCCATACGCTGGTACAAGAGGCGCACACCCGCTGCCATCAACTGCTTTCGGCCCACTGGGACAAGGTCGACTTGGTCGCAGCCGCCTTGCTGGAGGTCGAAACCATCGACGCTCAGCAGTTCCAGGCCCTGATGCGCGGCGAAGACCCCTTCCGTCCTACCCAACACCCTGGTTCACGCCTGCCTGCCACCGGCCCGCGCGACGAAACCGCGCGCCAAGACAAACGCCCTGACCCCGGCGTGGAACTCGGCGGCACGCTGCCTGCGCCTGCCTAGACGGACCGACGCCTGCCGTGCCTACGCCCATATCGTTGGGCCTCCTATGGCCGCTTGAGGGTGGCGCCGCGTGAACCTACGCGTCAATCAACCGCACCGCAATGGCGTCTACGAGGCCCCGCAGAATCTGAGCGGGGCCTTGTCTGCTGCCGCCCGCCGCCGCCATGCCGCCACCACCTTTCCTGACGATGTGCGGCTGCGTGGCGCTTTCCCGCTGCTCTACGCCCTCCATCGCTTCCGCCTCGGCGGGCTGACGCCCATGCGCCTCATCCTTGCCGTGCTGATCGGCCTATCGGCGCTGTCGGCTACCGGCGCACTGCCGGGTGGGAGATGGGCCGCGCTCCCTTGGCTGGCGCTGGCCGCTCTGTTGATCTGGGTCGGGGCACGCGCCCGCCGGTCGGATTATGTGGCGTTTCAAGAGGCCGATTGCCCGAAGATCGCCGCCGGCCGGCTTCACCCCGACGACAAAGTCGCGCTCCACGCCACCGGCCAGTTCACCGTCGAGGGGAAATATCAACGCCACACTTGGCTGCCCGGCTTCTATCGCACCTTTGCCACCAGCGAACACGCCCTGCTCTGCCTAGCGCGCCAGCGCAACTGGCTGTTGTTGGCCCAATCGCCCGGCGATGAACCGGGCATGTGGTATGCCTTTATTGCCCCCCACGAGATCACGCGCATCCGTTGGGGTGAACTGCGCTTTGGCGTCCACCATGCGCCCGCGCTGGCCGTCGACTACCACCTCATCCTGCCTGCCGAGGGGCGGCGCAAAAGGGAGCAGGTGCGCGCCGAGATCGTCTATCTCGCCTTTGCCAACGCCGAAGACGCCGCGCTGGTCTTGGCCGACCTGCTGGTCGATCACCCCCAGGGCACTCCCGGCGCGGCCCAGCTATGATCGGCGCACGTACCGCGGCGCAGCCCACACAGCCCTCACAATCCACGCCTGCGCTGCAGGCCACAGCCGCCGTCCTGCGTCTGCTCCGTCCGACCAATGCGATCCCTGCCGCGGTTTTGGTGCTGCTCGGCGCGCGGCTGCTCGGTGTCTCCCCCCTGCCAGGCTCCGTCTGGCGTGCCGCCGCGGCCATGCTCTGCATCACTGCCTTCGGTTATGTCACCAACGACCTCGCCGACCTGGCCGAAGACCGCATCAACAAACCGCAGCGCCCACTGGCTTCGGGCCGCGTCGCGCTCGCCTGGGCGCGCGGTCTGGCCCTAACTTTGGCGCTGCTTGGGTTGATCGCCGCTGCGTCCGTCAGCACACTGGCGCTCTTTGTCGCTGCCGCCGTCCTGCTGCTCTTGCATCTCTATAACGTCCGGCTCAAGACCACCCCCACATTGGGCAACTTACTCATCGGCGGGCTGGCAGGCTGTGCCCTGCTGACAGGCGGCGTGGCGGTCTATGGGCCGGACGCGCCGCGCCTGATCCGGCTGCTGCCGCCTGCGCTCACGCTGGCCTTCTTTATCACCGCCCGCGAACTGCTCAAAACCCTGGAAGACCTGCCGGGCGACCGCGCCGCGGGCAAACAGACCCTGGCCCTGCGCCGTGGCGGGCGGGGGATCGCTGCGCTCGTCGCGCTCGCCGCCTGGCTAACCACAGCCGCCGCGCTCTCCGGCGTGGTCTGGCTCGGCTATTCCGGCCTCTATGCCGTGCTGGTCAGCCTGGGCGTGCTGCTGCCGCTTCATGCCGCCGCGCTCGACCTGTGGCGCGCCCCGCAGCCCACGCGCGCCCGGCGCTGGCTGGTCGTACTCAAGGGCAGCTACGCCGCCGGGCTGCTGGCGCTCTGGCTGGTTTGACAAGGTCGTTTAGGAGGAACGAGCTTTATGTCCATCCCGCCGGACGCACGCCCCACCTGGGATGAATACTTCATGGACATCGCCTTTGCCGTGGCCGAACGCAGCACCTGTGACCGCGCCCACGTCGGCGCCGTCTTGGTGCGCGACCGGCGCATCCTCACCACCGGCTACAATGGCGCGCCTGCCGGTCTGCCCCACTGTGACGACGTGGGCCATTTGATGGTGGACGGACACTGCGTGCGCACGCTGCACGCCGAGCAGAACGCCATCATCCAGGCCGCGCTTCACGGCGTCAGCATCAGCGGCGCTGCCGCCTATGTCACCCATCACCCCTGCCTCACCTGCGCCAAAATGCTGATCAACGCCGGCATCAAGCGCGTGGTCTACGCCGGCAACTACCCCGACGACTACAGCCGCCAGTTCTTTGACTTGGCCCAGGTGGAGTTGCTCCATCTCCCGCGCGTGCGCGCCGCCGACAGCGTCTACCGGCCCGATACTGCGTAAAGGTCAGGGCTAATTCTCATGACTCCGACAGCAGCGCCGAATGATAGCCGGGTTCGTGGGCCACACGCCCGATCTCATAGGCCAGCGCATCGGTCACCTGCGCCAGTGTATCGACCACCGTCGCAAAGCTGTCAAAATTCAGCAGGCTCGCCGGCAGATCGGCCATCAGCATGAGGTCGCCATCGCCGTCCACCCCGAAGTAGGCGTACGGGATCTGCGGGTTGAGCTTGAGGAGCAGCGCGCCGATCCGTCCTTCACAGGCAGGATCCGGCCGCGTCACAAAGGGCGTGACGGCAAAGCGCACCACGCCTTCCGCCGCCATCACATACAGGTCATACTCCAGATCGCGTTCCGTCGTAAAGCCGGCGCGCCAAATGCCCGGCTCAACCACCTCTGCCGCCCATTCATATTGATCAAACAGTGCTGCGATCTCGGCCATCACATCCCTTGCGTATCCTTCTTGGGGTTGAATCGTCCTTGTCCATAACAGGCAATCGCAGGCGCGACGAGGCGCTGCATTGGCCGCCCGAAAAAACCATCACAGGGATTCTCAATTAGGCAGATGAGCGGCTACGGGGGTTGACGCTGGTCGAGTTCCAGTTGGACAAACATGAAAGTCATGAGGTGAGTCCAGCCCTCAAAGAGCAGGTAACGGGTGAGCGTGCGG
>JADLFO010000273.1 GCA_020845455.1 Caldilineaceae bacterium | reverse complement strand
TGTTCGCGCCAGAGCCAGAGCGCCTCCAGCACGCCGGTCTGGCCGAGCGGGACGGCGCGCGTCTCTTTCATGCTCCAAAAGGAGCGATGGTTGGTGGGGCGGGTCTGATAGTCGAGGGCGGCCAACTGGGCGAAGGCTTCCTGGGCTTCCTCCCAGCGGCCGCGTGCGTGCAGTTCTTCGCTTTGCAGCGCGGCCAGCGCCGGCAGATAGTGCGTATCCATCTGTGCATAGGCGATCTGTTCCGGCGTCAGGGGGCGTTTGCCCCAGTTGGTACGCTGCATCCGTTTGTCGCTGACGACGCCGAACTTCTCTTCGAGGATGACGGCCAGCCCGGCCCGCTCCCACCCCAGGATGCGCGCCGCCAGTTGCGTGTCAAAGATGGCGTTGAAGCGAAAGCCATATTCGCGCTGCAGTTGCAGAATGTCGTTTTCGGCGGCGTGCATCACCACCTGGCAGTCGGCGCCGGCCAGCAGCGTGCCCAAGGCGTCGATCTCGTTAAAGCGCAGCGGGTCGACCAGATAATCAGTCACCGCGCCGGGGGCCGCAGCCGGGTCGGTATAGGTGGAGATCTGGATTAGACAGACCTTGGGGTAATAGCTGAACAGGCTGTCGCTCTCGGTGTCCAACGCCACCAGTTTACGCACCCACAGATGGGCCAGCATCTCGGTGAAGGCAGCGGCATTATAGACCAGCACAGGGTTGGCGCTAGGGCGCAAATCCATAAAATGACGGTTGTCTACCCACGATTGAATGAAGTAAAATAGAGAGCAAGTATCCGTTCCAATGCGTCCGGCATCGGCAAACATCTAAACACACGTCTGGGAAATGTTACCCGCACTCCTGCAGGGTGTCAATCTTCTTTCCCACTGCCAGGCGCGCGTGTTACCTCGTTGGCTGCCTCCATTCTCCGGCGCTGCCCGGCGCCGGAGCCACACAGATCGAGCAATGTAACTATCTCAACCTATCATCTAGGTAGCGGTGTCTGGTATAACGGTGTCGGGTGTAACGGTATCTATTCACTGGAGAAACAAGCTTTCATCGGAGCCGATTCATCACGGATCGACAAGGAGGATTTCAGTGCAAACAACCTATAGGGGCGACGAACTTAATCGGGTGGAGCGTGTGACTCATAACCGCAGCGGGCTATGGATTGCCATCGCCATCACTGTGTTGGGGCTGCTGGTCTTCACCGGCATCTTCAACTTTCTCATCCCCAATTTCGGCGCCAACTTGGATGGACTCGCCCTCATCCTGTTGGGGCTGCTCTTCAGCCTGGCGCCGGCGGCGCTCTGGCTCGCCTTTTTCTACCAGTTTGACCGGCTGGAACCAGAACCCAAACAGATGGTCTTCAACGTCTTTGTGCTGGGGGCCTTGATCGCAGGCGCGCTGCATGCCCCGCTGGTCAACGGGCTGTTCGGCTTCCGCGACTGGCAGTATAACAGCTGGTGGGCGCACCTGCTCGGCGGCATCCTGATCGTCGGGATCATCGAGCAGACGCTGGTCTATCTGGCCGTGCGCTTCTCGGTCTTCAGCCATCCGGAGTTCGACGAGCGCGTGGACGGCGTGATCTATGCCATCGCCGCCGGGCTGGGCATGGCCACCGTCTACAACTTTCAATATGTCGTCGCCAGCGGCGGCGTCGACCTGGACATCGGGTCGATCCGCATGGTGGTCAACGCCCTGGCCTATGCCAGCTTCTCCGGCGTATTGGGCTATTTCATCGGCCAGATGCGCTTTGAAAAAGTGCCGATCTATTACATGCCCATGGGGCTGCTGATCGCCGCGATCTTCAACGGGCTGTTCTTCTTTCTGTTGGAGCGCACCTTCAGCGGCGGGCTAAACTATAACCCCTGGAGCGACCTGATCTTTGCCGCGGCCATCGCCATCATTATCTTGGCGCTGGTTTTCTGGCTGATCGAGCGTGCCAACGAAGAGACGCTGCGCGTGGCGCGCCAGCCGCTGCGCAGCGAACCCGGTTTCGACACGATCGGCGCGCCGGGGCTGACGCCCGTCCCTGCCGAAAGCACCCCGCCCGCGGTGGCGGTCTACCCGGAAGATACTCCGCCGGCAGCCCCATCGGACGCAGCTCAAACCGGCCCATCTGCCCAAGAGGAGAACGCGTAATGTCCAGCCTGCTGACGGCGCTCACCAAACCGAGCGTCACCAACGAACCGCCAAGCAACGCTGAGATCCGGCGCAATGACCTGGCGCTGTTGATCACGGTGATCTTTGCCCTGTTCTTGGGCTATGGCATCCGCAACAACGCCATCAACGCCAGCCGCACCGTCGAGTTGGGCGAAAACCTGCCCGCGGTCGAAATTCCGGCGCGCTGGATCACGGGCGAGGGCGAAGGGTATATCGTCGCCGCGCGCAACCCCAGCAGCCCCAGCATCTTCGACAGCGAGATCAAGATTGCGGCGCGACCGCTCAACCCCAATGAAAACATGGTCACCGCCCGCACCGGGCTGGGGGTGAAACGCAGCCAGGCACTGCTGCGCTATCGCGAACTGAGCGCCGACGCCGTCACGGTCGACGGTGAGCCGGGCATTGTGGTCACCTATGCCTACATCGCCGACCCGACTCGACCGTCCGGCGCGCTGGCCGCACCCGTCGTCGTCCAGGCGCAAGACCTGGTCTTTGTCGACCCGGACAGCAGCCAGGTGGTTGTGGTCACCACCGCTGCCGACGCCGCCGATTGGGAGCGCGAAGAACACTACTTCCGCACCGTGTACAACAG
>JADLFO010000272.1 GCA_020845455.1 Caldilineaceae bacterium | reverse complement strand
CCTCGACTTCGAACCGGCTGAGTTTAGGCGGCGTGCGCGCCCCCGCCCTGGGTGAGCGCTTTGATGGCAGCAATCGCATCGTCCTGCGCCAGGTCGATGGCGGCATCCGCCCCCAACGACAAGGCCAACTCCCGGCGCATGGCCACCGGTTCGACCACGACCACGCGTGCGCCCATGGCCTTGGCGGAGGTCCACTGCTATGCCTCATCGAACTCGGCGCTGCGAAACTTGAGCGTGGCCGCGTTTTCGGTCACGGTGCGTTTGACCTGCTCCGACACCCCGTCGGGCAGTTCCACCTCAATCTCCAACGTCAGGCGCACGCGCGCCGTGGGCAGGCTGCTCAGGTGCTGCACCACATGCTCGGCGATCTTGCTGGCGTCGCTCGCCACGGTCAAGTGGCTGAGGTCCACCGTGGCGTAGAAACGCTGCGCCTGCCGGGCCGCAATCACCACAGTACCGCCCACATCGCCGCCCTCACGCTCGCCGGACTTGCTGCTCCCTCGGATATTACCGTCGTCGGCCCCGCCTGGAATTGGTCCGCTGCCTGGCCGCGTTATCACGCGGTCTGCCTCCATCTGACGCACAGCCGCCTCGGGCCGCACCAACACGCTCAGCTTGTCGAGCACGACGCTGCCCATCTCGCCCGCCTTCAGCCCCTGATAGCGGCTGCGCGCCGTATCGTAGGCGCTGGCATAGGCGAAGAACTCCTGCCAGGTCGTCTGGCCGATACCGTCCTGGACCGCGCCCAACAGCACGTTCTCGTCACGCAGCCGGGGTAGATAGGGATAGCGGGCGAAGTACTCCCAGAGCTGCTGCAGCCCGATGTGGTCCACCCCCTGCCAGAGGTGGTACTGATCCAGCGCCATATGCAGCCGCAGCCCGGACCAGCGCACCAAAAGCGCCTCCTCGGAGACGAGCCGCTTGCTCGCCTGCGCCGCCAGCCCCTCCTGTCCTGGCAGCCGCGTCTCCTCCAACACGAGCGTACTCGGGTCCTGCGGGTCGGCCTGGGCCGGGGCCAGCAGCCAGATGTAAGTTTCGAGGATGCGCGCCGCCACCGTCTGGTCGGCGCTCTCCCATTTGCTCTTGGCCTGGCTGCTCTGAAAGGTGTCCAGGTTGAGGATGGCCGTCTCGCCCACGATCGAGCCCCAGGCCAGATACTGGCGCAGCGCTTCTTCCAACTCGCGCAGCCGGGTGTCATCCGGGGCGAGAAAGACGAGCATGTTCTGGTAGAGGCGCGGGCTGCTGCCCCGCTCCTTAAGCACCTTCATGCACTGTTGATAGGCAGGCGTCGCAAGCCCCTTGCGTACATGCCGGTACTCCGGCCCCAGGATGACCAGGCGCGCGGCCGCCTCGTCGGCCACATCGGCGCTGGAGCCGGGCGCGGCGTGGACGGCGGCGAAGTCGCCCTTATTGCGGTCGGCGCGCAGCCGGCGTTTGAGTTCCTCCCAGACGTCTATCTCGTCCAGGCTGACGGCACGCTCTTGGGCCAGCCGCGCTACGCTGGGCTGGATCGAGTACCAGTAGCGGCTCTGGTTGACATAGAGGTGGGTGGCGTTGTCGGTCAGACGGCGCAGCGCATCGCCAAAGGTCGCCACCGGCTCGCCCGGCTGCACCGCACCCAGCTTGACGCTGCGCTCGTCAATGCCCGGGTTCTTCGCCTTGGCGATGGGCGCGGAACCCATATAGATCGTGCGCGCCACACGCCGGCAGGCCGAGGTGCGCCCCAGGTTAGGGTTCTCGCGGTCCAGGCGCAGCGGCAGCGACGAGGGGCCATCCACATCGCGTTCGATGACCGGCACCCAGGGGTCCTCCAGATAGCGGGTCAGTTCCTTCTGCACCGCCGGCGCGTCGATCGGGATCGACGCGGGCATGATCAGGAGGTTGGCGTCTTGGCGCTCCCACAGTTCGTGGATCACGGCGGCCATCAAGCGCAGCACGCCGCGCGTGCGCTGGAAGCGTTCCAGGCTTGACCAGTCGGTGTAGAGCCGGTCAAAGAGTTCGGGGTGGATGGGATAGGCGGCCTTCATGCGCTCGCCATAGCCGGCCTCGCGCGCGCTGTTGGGGAAGTCCTGCGGGCTGTCGCGGTACATCTGCACAAAGCCGGCGATCACGGCATCGCGCGCCGCGAAGGCGCGCGGCTCGGCGATGGGCTGAAAGAGCCGCCGGCGCACGATCTCAAAGCTCTCCTCAGCCGAGGCAGGCCGCCAGGTGGCTTCGATGCGGCCAAAAGTGTTCTGCAGGCGGACCAACGCCTGCCGGCCGCCCTCGCCGCCGATCTCGATATCCGAGGCGGGCAGGCTGGCCACCAGCAGCGTGCCCGGCGCCTGCTTGACGGCTTCGGTCAGCGACTGGGCAAAGGAGAGATTGGCGTCGAACGACCCAGCCGGCAGGTCGGCGCGTGTATAGAGTTGGCGCATAAAGGCGACCCACTCGTCGATCAAGATCAGGCTGGGGCCAAAGCGCACAAACAGCTCACGCAAGTTGGCGATGCCGGGGTTGGTCCCATGTGCGTCTGAACCGGCGACCAGTGCATAGCCGTCCTGGCCGCCTAGTTGGTGGGCCAGCTCGCCCCACATGGTGCGCACCACCGTGCCGTCGGGTTTGGTATGCGGCTGGCCCGGGGCAAGGCGCGTGCCGACCAGTACGGCCCGCTTGGCGGCAGGCGCCTGGTCCAGCCCCAACTCGCGCAGCAGCCCCTCCACGCCCGCCAGCTTCGCTGCGCTGACGCCTGAGAAGAGATGGTAGAGCGCGATCATGGAGTGGGTCTTACCGCCGCCGAAGTTGGTCTTCAGCTCCACCACCGGGTCGCCGCCGCTGCCGCCCAGCCGGCGCAGGGCAGTCGTGAGCAGGTCGCGCAAGCCCTCGGTCAGGTAGGTGCGACGGAAGAACTCTTCCGGGTCGCGGTATTCGGCGCTGACCGTGGCGTCCCCGGCGTGTACCGCGTCCAGGTCGGCGGCGAACTCGGCCTGCTGATAGCGGCCCGACGCCACGTCGGGGTGAGGGGTGATCAGCTCGCGCCAGGGGCGCAGCCCACCCGCGGGCCGACCCTCCACCGGCGTGACCGCGGCGCGGCGCTGCTCGCTGCGGTTCTGTTCCTCAAAGCGCAGACGCAACACCTCCAGCTTCTGGCGCTCCACCTCCTTGGCTTCGGGGGCCGAGATGGCGTCCAGCAGACGGGCGGCGGAGTCCAGGGCACGATAGGTGTCGTCGCTGGAGAAGGGCTTTTGGTGCGCCCAGTCGTTGCGCGCATTGCGCAGCTCACTCACCAGACTGCGCTCGGCATGGCCCAGCGTCTTGCTGAAGACCGGGTTCCAGTGCTCCCACAGCACCATCAGCAGGGCATGGGCGTCGAAGTGCGGGTCGCGCTCGTCGAAGTCGCGCAGCGAGTAGGCCGCCTGTTTGAGCCATGCCTGTTTGTACTCGGCCTTCATCTCGCGCTCGACAAAGGGCTTCAGCCCGGCCTGCAGCAGTTCGAGCATCTTGCCGATGCGTTCACGGTTGGTTGTCGCCATAATCGCTCCCTCACTTTTCCATAGGAAGTAGGAAATAGAAGATAGAAAATAGGGGAGAAGGCTGCCCCGCCCTATTTCCTATTTCCTATCTCCTATTCTCTATTTTCTACAACAGCCGCTCCTGCACCGGCGTGGACGCGGCCTGCGCCTGCGCCAGCTTGCCCACTTCGGACCAGGCGACGACCAGGCTGTTGTAGGCGATGGCCTCCTGCGCCCAGCCTTTGCGCTCGCACAGGGCGTAGAGCCGGTAGGCCAGGTCGCGCGCCGCGTCGCCCAGGCTGCCGAGTTGCGCCAGCAGGTCGGCGGTGGCCTGCTCGCTGCCTTCGTCCAGCAGACGGCGGATCAGTTGATGCGTCGTCTCCCAGACGGTCAGCCGCTTGTCGGTGGCGGGGGACCAGCCCTTGTCCAGTTCGTCGCGGCGCAGCAGACGCACCTTGCCCGCCCGCGCGTGGAGGAACCCGGCGCGGCTCATGCCCTCGACGCTGGTGTTTTTGGCGGTGGAGAGGGTCTCGGCGTCGCCGTAGGCCCCTTCGTCAAAGCCGTGCTGCTCGAACCAGGCCAGCGCCCAGCGCGTGTCGGCGTCGTATGCGCCCTCCTGCTCGGCCAGGTATGCGTCGAGCGCCTGGTTGATCAGCGCCAGCGCGGTGCGCACGGGCATGGCGTGGCCGTCGGCCTCCACCACGCGGGAATAGCGCGAGTAGATCGCCATGCCGGGGCCGATCGAGGCTTGGGCCAGGTCTACGGGCGCGATGTTGCCCTGCTGCAGATGGTGGAGCGCGGCGGGCAGTTCGCGCTTGAGCGCGTTGAGAAAGTCGCGGCGCGTGATGGCCGGCGCGTCCTCGGGCCGCGGACGGCAGACGAGGACGATGGAGGATGCCAGGGCGTTGGCGCCAAAACCAATTGTGCGTGCCGATCGTTCCGTCCGCATCGGCCAGGTTCCGGTGATCTGGAAGCCTGATTGTACCAATCCTTCAAGCATAGTTTCCCAACCAGTGGACGCAACGCCACTGACATTCAGACCGTCATCGTCGTTATCACTATCCTCGGATTGCTTAAAGGCATAGTAGACCGTGACTGGATAACCATGGTGTGCCATGTCGCGAATGCCAGAAAAGGCCCGCTTGAGTCCGGTCTCAAAAAACTCCTGCGCCTGCTCCCGGTCTCCATCGAATCGGTACGGTGAAGCGATTAGTTCCTGAGCCTTCGGCACCAATAAAGTGCCAAGGAGCGTGGAAAAGTGAGATGCAAGCGACCTGCGCAGCCACACGTAAAAATAGTCACTGAGATCGGCATACCCAATATTGTCGTAATAGGGCGGATCCGTCGAAATGCACATCTTCGATAGCGCCACATCACCCAACAGCATCGCATCCGCTTGTATTGCTGTACCAGGCAGACCGCAAGGAATCGCCTGACCAATTGTTTTGCTTATCCCTTCGATTGAGACTCGATAGTCTCCGGCTGCATCAGCAAACACATTGACTTCCGCAAAATCCCAAGCCATTGGAATGGCCTGGCGCGCGAAGGTAGCCTTTGCCTGGTCGCGTGTAGGACTCCAGAGGACTATAGAACTACTATAGTCGGCAATCTTGTCGACGGCGAACGCCAAATACGTCGCGACGGCATTGGCGTAGGCGGCGGCGCGGGCAGCGGGCAGACCGGCGGCGCGGGCGTCCTGCTCGACCTGGGCGCGCGCCTCCTGCACCAGGTCGCTAAAGGTCGTCAACGCCACCAACTGCCGGTTGGTGAACAGGTCGCGGTGTTTGGTCATGCCGTAAAGCTGGACGCGGAAACCCAGCGCCTTTTCCGGCAAGTCGGTGTCAGGCACATTCTGCGGCTGCGCCCGGCGCGCCGTCGCCTCGTGTTCGGGCGTAGGAGTCACATAAGCCCGGCCTGATTGTCCCTCGGCCACAATCGCCATCATCTGTGCAGCCATCCGTCCGGCCTTACCCTCGCCGCGAATATAGTCAAACGGCACAGACGTTCCGCAGCAGATACACTTCGCCCCGCGGCGGTTGACGGTCCCCTCACGCGGTTTGCCGCGGCCGCTCTGCACCGTAAAGCGCACGCGCGGCGGCGTGGCGCTGCGGTCGATCTCCGGCTCCACCCATGCCTGTTTGCCCGCCTTGGTAGAGAGCGCAAACGAACGCACCAGCGGCATCCGCGCCCGGCAGGCCGGGTTGGGGCAGGTGACGGTGCGCGCCCACAGCCAGGCAATCACGGTGGCCTCGCCGCTCCCCTGCGCCGCGGGCAGTTTGACCTTGGGGTAGAGATGGCCGATGCGCCGTTCAGCTTCATCGCGCATCCATTTCCCGTAATAGCGCACATCGTCGGCCAGCCCCGCCGCGCCCTTCCACGCCGCCTTGCCGCCGATACGCTCGCGCGCCTCTGGATTCACCGGAGGGTCACCAGAAAACTGCGGCGGAATCTCGATCAGCGCCTTGTTAATGAGTACCGCAACCGGATTGAGGTCAGAGGCATGGGCCTCCAGACCTAACCGCTGTGCCTCTAAGGGAATCGAGCCGCCTCCCGCAAAGGGGTCCAAGAGCGGCGGCGGACCGCCGAGTGGGGCCGAGCGGCGGATCTCACGCCGCGCCGCCTCCAGCACCGTCTCGTTGGTGGTGTTCTCCCACTTGACCAGTTCTTCGACGATGCGGAAGAGGCGCTGCCGCTCGGCCTGCTGCGCTTCCCCGCTGGGGAATCGATCGGGGTGGGCCGAGGGGTCGTCCACCATCTGCGCGAAGAGCACGGCGCGCGCCGCGGCCAGCGGGCGTCGCGCCCACCACAGATGCAGCGTGGAGGGGTGGCCGTGGCGAATCGACTTCTCGCGCGCCGACGCGGCGTTGATCGCCTCCAGCGGCAGCGCGACTTCAATCAGCTTCTTGGGGTAGGGCATCGCGT
Organism: Caldilineaceae bacterium; assembly: GCA_020845455.1. Lineage (GTDB taxonomy): Bacteria > Chloroflexota > Anaerolineae > Caldilineales > Caldilineaceae > QEUY01. Next base: position 641 of record JADLFO010000272.1, on the reverse strand, counting down.
CAAGTCCTTCAGAAGAAAATAGGGCGGAAGGAAATAGAAAATAGGTAGAGAACGTTCCGCCCTATCTCCTATTTGCTATCTCCTATATACTCTATCCACGGCTGTTGGGCGGCGCGGGCCAAGCGGCGGTCGGCGGTCCACAGCTCGCAGCCCAGCGCTTCGGCCAGCGCCAGGTAAAAGGCGTCATAGGCGTTGGCGCGCTGCAAGCGCCGTCCCCAGCCATAGGCCGCTTCGCTCAGCCGCGTGTCCGGCGCAATCAACTCCACCGGGAAGGTGACGACCAGTTCCATCCCACGGCGGGCCTCGTCGCCGGTCAGCGCGCCGAAATGGGCCGACTTGACCAGTGCCGAGACCATCTCGTAGCGCCAGAGCGTGGGCGCAACCAGCGCACCGCCGCTCTGGACCCAGGCATCCACGCGTTCGCGCAGGATACGCTGCGCCGCTGTGGGCAGCAGCAGCCGAAAGATCAGGCTGGCGTCAACCACCAGCGGCGGCATCGTCACCCTCCGGCGCGCCATGCGCTTCGAGATCGGCGCGCGCTGCCGTCCAAGCGGCATCGACATCCACGTCTTTACCCCCTTGCCGCGTCCGGATGGCATCGCCCAGTGTTGCGCTCTCGGCCAGCCAAGCTTGCCAGGCAT